>NZ_DBFNWJ010000034.1:0-25322 GCF_048426865.1 Candidatus Allofournierella merdipullorum | reverse complement strand
GCGATTTTGATGGGAGCGCAAGGAAAAGCGCCGCAGGCACCCTTGGTGGTTGTCAAGGCGCTTTGACGCCGCGATACCGCAAAAGCGCCCGCTTCCCGGCGCCGTTTTCTTACGGCACCCCGGCTTTATTCCGGGCAGTTCCACCGCGCCCCACTTGCCCTCGGTCTTTACCCAGAGCAGGCCGCCGAAGGCGGGGGCGGCGTCCTCCACCTCGCCCGGCTTCCAAAGCCAGCTGCCGTCGGCTTTCAGAACGCCGGTGACGCCCTCCTGTTTCACCACCACGCAGCCCTCGGTGAAAGGCGCGGGGTAGATGCCGGTGGTGGGCTCGTTCTTTTCCGTTTCGCTGTTCCAGTCCCACCGCACGCCCCAGAAAGCGTCGTACTCGCAGGGAATGATCTCCTTGCCCGCCGTGTCCACATAGCCCCATTTGCCCTCTTTGCAGACGGCGATGGCCTCGTCGGTGCCCATGCAGGCGGCGTCATAGACAAAGTCGGTGAGCAGCTTGCCGTCGGATGTGGCCACCGCATAGCGGCCGTCCTGCTCCAGAATAAAGTCTTCCCAGGTGGCGGGGTCCTCGCCGGTCCAGTCGGCGCGCAGGGCCCCCTTTTGCACCGGGATGAGGCCGGGCAGGCCCTCGATCTCGGCCAGGGGACGCTGGTTCATGCTGGCCTCCCCGAAGCTGACGGCGCTCACCGCGCCGGCGCCGTCCGCCAGAAAGCGGTTGGAACCGCCGCCGTGGCCCACCTCCATGCGGTAGCTGGTGCCGATGCTCTCCAGCTGGGCGTCCAGCTCTTCCAGGGTCTCCCAATCGTACCAGCGCTCCCCTTCGTAGAGGCCCTGGTCGTACAGATGCCCCGCGCCGCAGCGGAGGGGCTGGGTCACAAAGGCCGCCGACGCGGCCACGTCGCCGCTGGCGACGTTCAGCACGCCCCAGCCGGCGGGGCTCTGCGCCAGATAGTAGCCTCCCTCGCCGGGGCGCCGGCTCACCATGCCCGCGGCCACGGTGGCGGTGTCCGCCACCGGCTCCACCGCCTCAAACTCGCCTGCGGGCTCGATGGCCCACTTCATGCTCTTCAAAGTGCCGCTGCCGCCGCAGCCGGCAAAACCCACCGCCAACGCCGCCGCCAGGGCCAGCGCCGCAAACCGTTTTTTCATGGAACGTCCTTCCTTTCTTCAGGCGGGCAGCTTCAGCGCGCCCCATTTGCCTTCGGTCTTCACCCACAAAAGGCCGCCGAAGGCCGGGGCGGCGTCCTCCGCCTCGCCCATCTTCAACAGCCAGCTGCCGTCGGCGTTCAAAACGCCGGTCTGGCCGTTCTGTTTCACCACCACGCAGCCTTCCGTGAAGGGGGCGGGCCAGACGCCCTCCACCCACTCGAACTCGCCGGCAGCCTCGTTTTTCTGCTGTTTTTTGCCCCAGAAGGCCTCATATTCGCAGGGGACGATCTCCTTGCCCTCTGCGTCCACATAGCCCCACTTGCCCTCTTTGCAGACGGCCACAGCCTCGTCGGTGGCCATGCAGGCGTCCTCATAAACAAAGTCGGTGAGCAGCCGGCCGTCGGAGGACGCCACCGCCCACCGTCCGTCCCGTTCGATGATGATCTCGTCCCAGCCGTCGTCGGTGGACACGGCGCGGCCCTGCCGCACCGGCACAAGGCCCGGCAGGCCCTTGAGGCTGCTCAGTTCCGGGTGGTCGGTGCCCATGTCGGAGCTGGCGGTGGCTGTTATCGTCCCGGCCTCGTCCGCCAGAAAGATCACCGAGCTGCCGCCGTGGCCCACCTCCAGCCGGTAGCTGGTGCCGATGGCCTCCAGTTCGGCGTTGAACTGATCGTATTTGGCCGGGTCCTCCCACTGCCAGGAGGGGGACTCCGGGTCGTAGAGGTGGCCGTCGCCGCAGCCGGTGGGCCGGTTCAAAAAGGCCCCTGCCGCCGCTGTGTCGCCGGTGAGCGCGTTCAGCACCGCCCAGCCGCCGGCGGTCTTTGCCAGATAATAGCCCGCCTCGCCGGCGCGGGTGCTCACCGTCCAGGGAGTCATCAGGCCGGTGTCCGCCACCGGCTCCACCGCTTCAAATTCATATGCGGGCTCGATGGCCCAGTCCATACTTTTTAAGGTGCCGCTGCCGCCGCATCCGGCGAGACCCGCCGCCAGAGCCGCAGCGAGAGCCAGCGCTGCAAAACGTTTCATCCCGTTTCCTCCTTTCGGGCGGGGCCGGTCGGCGGCCCGCACTTATAAAACGACGGAGGCCGGGCTCTTTATCACAGAAAAGATGTAAAAAAGCCGCATCGTTTTTGTAAACGACACGGCTTTTCTTCAGCGGTTATAGCGGTTCTGCGCCTCGGAGAGCTTTCCCTCCATGATGAGCTCCACGGCGTTCGCCACGTCCTCCAGGCGGCTTTCAAAGGCCTTGCGGTCCTCGCCGGAGATGCGCCCCAGCACCCAATCGGCCAGGTCGTACTCGGGGTTCGGTTTTTCGCCCACGCCCAGCCGCACCCGGGGGAACTCCTGGCTGCCCAGGCGGGCGATGATGTCCTTGAGGCCGTTGTGGCCGCCCGCCGAGCCGGAGGGCCGGATGCGCACCTTGCCGGGGCTTTGGGTCACGTCATCGCACAGCACGATGACATGGGCGGGGTCGATCTTATAAAAATCCGCCGCCGCGCCGATGCTGCGGCCGGAGAGGTTCATAAAAGTCTGGGGCTTGAGCAGGATGACCTTCTGCCCGTTCACCGTCGTCTGGGCCGAGAGGCCCTCGAATTTCACCCGGGGGGTGGGGGCGTTCCAGCGTTCGGCCAGAAAATCCAGCGCGTCGAAGCCCGCGTTGTGGCGGGTGCCCTCGTATTTCTTGCCGGGGTTGCCGAGACCGGCCACCAGCCAGTCAGCTCCGGCGCTTTGTTTTTTGAAAAACATGGGTGTTCTCTCTCCCTTTCCGTCGGGCGGCCGCAGCGCTTTCTGACGCGGCGAAAACCTGCCCCAGTTTAAGTTTACCTGCTTTTTTATTCTTTGCAAGCCCAAACTTGTGATGAAATGCAAAAAAATACGCAAATACAAGGACAAAAACGATAAAACCTCTGGCGCTTGGCGGTGCGATTTGCTATAATATTATGCGCGTTCTTATCGTTTGGCGGGGCATCCCGCCCCGCGGGACGTGGAATCTTTTATGGAGGTCGAGAATATTGAGCAAGAAGTATCTGTACCTGTTCAGCGAAGGCAACAAGGACATGCGTGAGATCCTTGGCGGCAAAGGTGCGAACCTGGCCGAGATGACCAACGCGGGCATGCCTGTGCCTCAGGGCTTCACCATCAGCACCGAGGCCTGCACCCAGTACTACAAGGACGGTCGCCAGATCAACGACGAGATCATGGCCGACATCTACGAGTACATCGGCAAGATGGAGGAGATCACCGGCAAGAAGTTCGGTGACGTGAAGAACCCCCTGCTGGTGTCTGTGCGTTCCGGCGCCCGCGCCTCCATGCCCGGCATGATGGACACCATCCTGAACCTGGGCCTGAACGACGAAGTGGTGGAGGGCCTGGCCGCCAAGACCGGCAACCCCCGTTTCGCCTACGACAGCTACCGCCGTTTCGTCCAGATGTTCAGCGACGTTGTTATGGAGCTGAGCAAGAGCGACTTTGAGAAGATCATCGACGAGATGAAGGAAGCCAAGGGCGTGAAGCTGGACACCGAGCTGGATGCCGACGACATGAAGGCTCTGGTCGTGAAGTTCAAGGACCTGTACAAGAGCAAGATGGGCAGCGACTTCCCCGCCGACCCGAAGGTTCAGCTGATCGAGGCCGTCAAGGCCGTGTTCCGCAGCTGGGACAACCCCCGCGCCAACGTCTACCGCCGCATGAACGAGATCCCCTACGACTGGGGCACCGCCGTCAACGTGCAGGCCATGGTGTTCGGCAACAGCGGCAACAACAGCGGCACCGGCGTTGCTTTCACCCGCAACCCCGCCACCGGTGAGAAGGCTCTGTTCGGCGAGTACCTGATCAACGCCCAGGGCGAGGACGTGGTTGCCGGTATCCGCACCCCCTCCCCCATCGCTCACCTGAAGGATCAGATGCCTGAGGTGTACGACCAGTTCGTGGAGATCGCCACCCGCCTGGAGAACCACTACAAGGATATGCAGGACATGGAGTTCACCATCGAGGATGGCAAGCTCTACATGCTGCAGACCCGTAACGGCAAGCGCACCGCTGCCGCCGCTCTGAAGATCGCCGTTGACCTGGTGGACGAGGGCATGATCGACGAGCGCGAGGCCGTTCTGCGCGTTGAGCCCAAGCAGCTGGACAGCCTGCTGCATCCCCAGTTCGACGCCGCCGCTCTGAAGCAGGCGGAAGTCATCGGCAAGGGCCTGGCCGCCAGCCCGGGCGCTGCCTGCGGCCAGGTGGTGTTCACCGCCGAGGACGCCAAGGAGAGCGTTGAGAACGGCAGCATGAAGAAGGTCGTTCTGGTCCGTCTGGAGACCAGCCCCGAGGACATCGAGGGCATGGTCGTGGCGCAGGGCATCCTGACCGTTCGCGGCGGTATGACCAGCCACGCTGCCGTTGTGGCCCGCGGCATGGGCACCTGCTGCGTTTCCGGCTGCGGCGAGATCGTCGTGGACTACGACAAGCAGGAGTTCACCCTGGGCGGCAAGACCTACAAGCGCGGCGACTGGATCTCCATCGACGGCTCCACCGGCAACATCTACGGCGAGGCTATCCCCACCGTTGAGGCTTCCATCAGCGGCGACTTCGGCCGCTTCATGGGCTGGGCCGACGCTGCCCGTCAGCTGAAGGTGTTCACCAACGCCGACAACCCGCGCGACGCCAAGCAGGGTGTTGACTTCGGCGCCGAGGGCATCGGCCTGTGCCGCACCGAGCATATGTTCTTCGAGGCCGACCGCATCAAGGCTGTGCGCGAGATGATCGTTGCCGAGAACGTGGACGACCGCAAGAAGGCTCTGGCGAAGATCCTGCCCTACCAGCAGGGTGACTTCGAGGCCATGTACAAGGTCATGGGCGAGCGCCCGATGACCATCCGTTACCTGGATCCCCCGCTCCATGAGTTCCTGCCCACCAAGGAAGAGGAGATCGTGGATCTGGCCAAGGATCTGGGCGTGACCGTTGAGAAGCTGCACACTGTCATCGACAGCCTGCACGAGTTCAACCCGATGATGGGCCACCGCGGCTGCCGTCTGGCCGTCTCCTACCCCGAGATCGCCGAGATGCAGACCACCGCTGTGATCAACGCCGCCATCAACGTCTCCAAGGAGACCGGCGTGAAGATCGTTCCCCACATCATGATCCCCCTGGTTGGCGAGGTCAAGGAGCTGAAGTTCGTTAAGGACGTGGTCGTTGCCACCGCCGACAAGATCATCGCCGAGGCCGGCGTTGACATGAAGTACGAAGTGGGCACCATGATCGAGATCCCCCGTGCGGCCCTGACCGCCGACGAGATCGCCAAGGAGGCCGAGTTCTTCAGCTTCGGCACCAACGATCTGACCCAGATGACCTTCGGCTTCAGCCGTGACGACGCGGGCAAGTTCCTGAGCTACTACTACGACAACAAGGTCTACGAGAGCGATCCCTTCGCTCACCTGGACCAGAACGGCGTGGGCAAGCTGGTGGAGATGGCCGCGAAGCTGGGCCGCACCACCCGTCCTGAGCTGGGTCTGGGCATCTGCGGCGAGCACGGCGGCGACCCCACCAGCGTGGAGTTCTGCCACCGCGTGGGTCTGGACTATGTGTCCTGCTCTCCCTTCCGTGTGCCCATCGCTCGTCTGGCCGCCGCTCAGGCTGCTATCAAGAACCCCCGGTAATCGCGGGTTCGGGAGCACGGCTCACTGAATAAGTAAAAAACCGGCGCGCCGCCAAAGGCGGTGCGCCGGTTTTTTATGCGTCTTTGGCTCAAAGGGTCGTCTTTGCCCCGGGCAGAAAACGCAGGGTCAGGCGGCGGAACAGCGCCGCGAACACAAGGGCGAAAGTCACGCCCAGCACTGTGTCCGCCAAACGCAGCACCACCGCGCCCTGAAGGCCGTAGAGCCCCGCGCGATCATCAGCGCGCCGATGCAGTTCATCGCGGTCTTATAGCGATAATCGGTGCAAAAGCCCATGCAGAATCCGCCCAGCGGGCCCAGCAGCGAGCGAAAGTCCGGCGGCACCGCCAGATAGAGAAGGGCGAACAGGCCGCAGCCCGCCGCCGCGCCCACGATGCGCTGCCAAAAGCGGACGGCGGTGTTTTGAGGCAGCGGATATTCCGACAGCAGCGACCCGCAGGCAAAGCCCATCCACATGAATCGCTCCACCCCAAAGGCCTGCCCCGCGGCCAGCACCAGGCTCACCCCCAAGGCCATGCGCAGCTGCCACAAACACTCCGGCCGGGCCAGATCGAACCGGCGCAGCCGGTGGTGGAAGCGGGCGCCGGGGTTGCGCTTGCGGTGTTTGACGAACAGGATGGCCCCGCAGAGAAGATAGCCCTCCAGCGCCATCATTCCCCGGCGGGCAAGAGCCTGGCCCGCCACCGGGTTGCCGGCAAGGTAGATATAAGCGAAGTTGTAGATGCCGCCGTTGCCCATCTCCGGCCGCTGGCAGGTCAAAAGGAGCAGCGCGAAAAAGGCGATGAAATGCAGCGGCGCCACAAGCACCGGCGCCAGTGCCGCCGCGGCGCAGGGCGCCAGCGTCAGGATGGCCAGCGCCGCCCCCAACGCCGCCATGGAGTCGGCGATGCAATAGTCAAAATCCACGAAGCGGATGCCCAGCAGCATGCAGAACAGCACCACCGCCCGCGGAGTGTTGTCCGCGCCGAACAGGCCGGACAGCAGGCTGATGAACAGAATGGCAAAGGCCACGATTAGCGCCGAGCGCACCGCCATGGCGGCCCAGTAGAAAGCCTTTTCCCCCTTTGTGCCGCAGGCGGCGATGCGCCGCTTCAGCACCGACGGGTCCATCTGCAGCGCGTTATAAAATTCTCTTGTCACGGGTTTTCCTGTCCTTTCTCCAGATGGGCGGCAAGACGGTCCGCACAGCGCATGAACGTCTCAAATTCCTCGGGCGCGGCGCGCCACAGATCATAAAAAGGCTGCAGGATGCTCTCGTATCCCTTCTTCAGCTCCGCCAGCCCGGTGTCGGTGATAAACAGCTGGCAGCTGCGCTCGTCGGCTTCGTTCCGGTGCCTGGAAATGCAGTTCTTTTCGCCCAGCGCTTTCAGACAGCGGCTCACCGCCTCTTTTTTCATCCCGCTGTCCTGGCTGAGCAGAACGGGTGTGTTGTGGTCCGGCCGCAGGTACAGGTGGGCCAGCAGTTCGCACTCACTGGCCGTCAGCGCCGATCTGCGCGCGGGCAGCAGCGCCCGCATGACCTTTTGCATCTGCTGCTGATAGCGGACCATTTCCGTCCACTCCATGGATATTTCCCCTCTCAATGTAATTAACATTGTTAATTACATGCGGATGCGCAGCATTTGTCAAGCCCGGCCGGTTAAAAGAAAAAAGGCCGCCGGCGCCAGGGGTTTGCGCCCCATTGTTTCACAGGTTCCTTTAGCGCCGGTTAAGCCGCATCTGCTATCGTTTGAGCCACAGGGCCGCCGCGGCCCTTTTACGAAAGGAAGTCCTTTGTTTTGAATGAACTCTGGTTCCAGATCCTGATCTGTTTTCTGGCGGGCGCCGGGGCGGGCCTGGGCACGGGCTTTGCCGGCCTGAGCGCCGCCACGGTCATCACGCCCATGCTGGTCACCCTTTTGGGCCTGCCCGCCTATGAGGCCATCGGCATCGCCTTGGCCAGCGATGTGCTGGCCAGCGCCGCCAGCGCCCGCACCTATGCCAAGAACGGCTCCATCGACCTGCGCAACGGGCTGGTGATGATGGTGGGCGTGCTGTGCATGACGGTGGTGGGCAGCTGGCTGTCTACCCACCTGCCGGACAACACCCTGGGCGGTTTCTCGGTGGTGATGGCGCTGGTGCTGGGGTTGCGATTCCTCTTCTTCCCCATCCTGGCTCCCGCCCATCCCGCCGGCCCCGGCGCGGGCAAACGCCGGGTGTGGATGAGCGCCGCCGGCGGCGGAGCGGTGGGGCTTGTGTGCGGCGTGTTCGGCGCCGGCGGCGGCATGATGATGCTGATGGTGCTGACCTTCGTGCTGGGCTACGAATTGAAAACCGCGGTGGGCACCAGCGTGTTCATCATGACCTTTTCCGCCCTGCTGGGCGCGGCCAGCCACTTTGCTCTGGGCAGTGCGCCGCCGCTGGTGCCGCTGGCGCTGTGCGTGGTGTTTACCCTCTTCTGGGCGCAGCTGGCCGCCCGCATCGCCGCCCGGGCCGATTCTCTTTTGCTCAACCGCCTCACCGGCGCCATCCTCACGGCAGTGGGGCTGCTGTTGCTGGTGTTGAATCTACTGTAAAGCAGGTGGATACGAATGGGTATCAAACGAAAATGGAAATGGCTGATCCTTGGCGGGGCCGTGCTGCTGGCGCTGGCCGCGCTCATCCCCGTTGCGGTGGTGCTGGGCTCCAAGGCCTTCACCGCCCAGGAACAGGCCGCCCGCACCGACTGGAGCTTCTCCGCCGGCGACGTGGTGGCCCAGAGCAGCCAGTGGCAGGTGGATCTGACCGAGGCCGACCTGGGCGACGGGCTGAAAGCCCTGCAGCTGGTGCCTCAGGACATCGAGGAAGAAGGCTTCACCTACTACGACGAGGAAGTGCAGCAGCGGCTGTACCAGATGGTGCAGGAGCTGAAGAACAACGCCGACGTGAAATGGACCGCCTCCATGCCGCTGGCCATTCTGAACCCCTACGGCACCGGCAGCAACGGGCTGTACCTCTACTTTGAGACCGATCTGGCCGCCTCGGTGAGCTACACCGTGCATGTGGACGGTCTCACCGATTTTTCCGCCAAGGCGGCGGACGCCTCCGGCAAGGAGTACACCAAGATTCATGAGTTCCAGCTCATCGGCCTTGTGCCCGGCGAGGTGAACGAGGTCACCATGACCGTTTCCGGCCGGTTGGGCACCACCCTGCAGACCATCCGCTTCACCGTGGAGATGCCCGAGACCCGCTCGGGCTACGCCACACAGCTGGAGGTGACCGAGGGCGAGTCCTCCGCTGCCCAGGCCGAGGGGCTGTTCACCATGATGCGGGTGAACGGCTATCTGGGCTACGGATTTTTCTTCGACAACGAGGGCGTGATGCGCTATGAGATGGTGCTGGAGGGCTACGGGCTGAACCGGCTGCTGTTTTACGGCGACGAGATCCTCACCTGTGTGTCCTCCTCCAAGCTGGCGCGCATCAACGGGCTGGGCCAGGTGACCTGGGTGTGCGACCTGGGCGAATACGACCTGCACCACGACATCGGCTGGGGCGCCGACGGGGAGGTGCTGGCCCTGGCGGAGGAGCGGGGCAACGAGACGGTGGAGGACCGGCTGCTCTCCATCGACCTGGAGACCGGCGAAGTGACCGAGCTCATCAACTTCAGCACCTTCCTGCAGGACTACTACGACGTTACCCGCCCGGTGGCCCCCACCGATGACTTCTTCTGGCAGGTGGGCGAGTGGGACTGGATCCACCTGAACAGCCTGCAGTACATGCCGGAGGACGACAGCGTCATCCTCTCCTCCCGGGAGACCTCCTCCATTCTGAAAGTGACGGGCCTCCACGGCGAGCCCGCGCTGGACTGGCTGGCGGGGGACGAGCGCGTCTGGGAGGGCACCGCCTACGAGGACGCCTGTCTTGCCCAGGAGGGCGACTTTGTGCCCCAGTACGGCCAGCACTGCGTGGAGTACTACGCCGACGGCGAGGAAGAGGGCGTTTACTACCTGTCGCTGTTCAACAACAACTACCTGTCCATCAACAGCCGCGACCTGGAACTGACGGCGGACGACAGCGTAGGCCTCGGCCTTTACGGCGGGGAGGGCGACGCCAGCCAGGTGTACATCTACCGCATCGACGAAAACCGGCGCACCTTCTCGCTGGAAAGCAGCTTTGACGTGCCCTATTCCAGCATCGTGTCCAACGGTTCCCTCTGCGGCGAGGGCGGCAACTGGGTGGTGAACAGCGGCGTTGCCATGGTGTTCGGCGAGTACGACTCTGCCGGCACCCTCATCCGGGAGTACGCCTACGAGTGCACCATGCAGAACTACCGCACCTTCAAATACGAGATGGACCTGTGGTTCCGCAATTAACAAAAAAGGAGCGCCGTTTCGGCGCTCCTTTTTTATTCGTTTTGGGCCGCGAGGCACCGGGCAAAGCCCTCCGCCGTGCCGCCGAAGTCCGCACCCAGCCGGCGGGCTTTGCCGCCGTCCATGGCGAGGCAGCGAGGCCAGCAGGCTTTCTCCACCGGCGGCTCGTCCAGCCCCAGCAGCCGGCAGAAATCCAGGGCGGTGGCGTACATATCCCCGTCGCTCTCGCAGCCGAAGTTGTAAACGCCCCCCGGCCAGTCCAGGGCAGGCAGCAGGTGTTCCACCGCCTGCCGCACCCAGGTCACGCCCCGCGCGTCGGCGGCGGAAAAGGCCAGCCTTCTTCCCTCTTTTTCCGCCGCCAGCAGGTTGAGGGGCAGGTTCGGCCGGATGGGCAGCCCGCCGCCGGGCAGGTCGTACATCCAGGTGGCCCGCAGCAGCACCGCCGAGTCCAGCTCCTCCAGCACACGCTCTTCCGCCTCCCGCTTGTGGCGGCCGTAGATGTTGGCCGGGCGCAGGGGCACCGTCTCGTCAAAGGGGCCGGGGCCCTCCAGCCCGGTGTAGACCTGGTCGGAACTGAAGGCCACCAGCTTTGCTCCCGCCCGCCGGGCGGCCCGGGCCAGCTGCACCGGCAGCTCCACATTGGCTTGCCGGGATTCCTCCGGGTGCTGCTGGCAATATCCCGTGTCGGAGATGGCCGCCGTGTGCAGAATGGCGTTGGGGGCGGCGGCCTCCACCAGCCGCTCCACTTCTTCCGGCCCGGCGCTGCGCAAAGCGCCCGCCGGCGCGGCGATCAATTCCAGCCGCCCGCCCAGCTGCGCCATGATGCGCGCGCCCACAAATCCGCCCGCGCCGGTAACAAGCACCCGTTTCATCCTCATCCCCGCCTTTCTCTGCTGCCATTATACCACAAAAAGCGCCCTCCGCTTTCGCAAAAACGGAGAGCGCTTTTCAGTTTTCATCGGGCAGTTGGCCGGGCAGGTCGATGTCCTCCAGTTCCCGCTCGCTGCCTGCCTGCACCCGCAGGCATTCGTCGCCCAGAGCGCGCAGGACGGCCCGTCCGCCCCGGTCGCCCTCCAGCGCCCGCAGGTCTTGCGCCAGCGACGCGGAAAAGAGGGTGGGGCTGCCCACTTTGCCGCCAAAGCAGAGGGTGGCCCCGCGGGTGGGCGGGGCGGCCTGTTCCAGCAGCGCCGCCACGCTGGCGGCGGTGAGGTACGGCTGGTCCGCCACCGCGAAGAGCAGGTAGTCGCTTTTTTCCAGCGGCTCCAGAGAATCCAGCGCCGCCTTGATGGTGAAGGAAAGGCCCTGTTCGCTCAAAGGGCTTTCCACCGCCTTTGCCCCGGCGGCGCGGGCCGCCGCCAGAATCTCCGGCGTGCGGCTGGCCACCGTTACGTCCGCGTTCGGGCGTTCCCTGGCCGCCGCCAGCAGGGCGGCCAGGCCGTGGGCATAAAGGGGTTTGCCGTTCAGCGGGCGCAGTAATTTATTTTCGCCGAAGCGGCGGGCGGAGCCCGCCGCCAGCAAAATCAGATGCTCAGCCATTTTTCTTCATGCCCAGCAGCACTTTTTCCGGGGTGATGGGCAGGCTGCGGTGCCACACACCGGTGGCCCGCTGCACCGCATGGGCGATGGCCGGCGAGGGAGTGTTGATGACGATCTCGCCGATGGACTTGGCGCCAAAGGGGCCGCTGGGCTCGTAGCTGGCCTCGAAGGTCACGTCCAGCTTGCCCATGTCCAGCCGGGTGGGGATTTTATACTGCATGAAGGAGTTCTCCGCCAGATGGCCGGTCTCGTTGTAGGTGATGCTCTCAAACAGGGCCATGCCAATGCCCTGCACGATGCCGCCTTCCGTCTGCACCCGGGCCAGGTTCGGGTTGATGGGGGTGCCGCAGTCCACCACGGCGGTGTAGTCCAGCACCTTCACGCCGCCGGTGCGGGTGTCCACCTCCACCTCGGCCATGCCCGCCATGAAGGGGGGCGGCGAGGTGGGCGAGGAATGGGAGCAGGTGACCTGCAGCGCCGGGGCGCTGCCGCACATGGAGCGGCCGGCGATGTCGGTGAGGCTCACCTCACCCTTGCCGTCCAGCCGGCGCACGGCGCGGCCGGCGAACTCCACCTCTTCGGGGGCACAGTCCAGCATTTCGGCCGCCAGCGCGCAGATGCGCTCTTTCAACTGGGCACAGGCCTTTTCCACCGCCTTGCCGGTGACATAGGTGGTGGAGGAGGCGTAGGAACCGGAGTCGTAGGGGGAGGCGTCGGTGTCCGCGCCAAAGACGGAGATGTTGTCCACATCGCAGTCCAGGCAGTCGGCGGCAATTTGGGCCAGGATGGTGTCGCAGCCGGTACCCATGTCCGCCGCGCCGATGGTGAGGTTATAGCAGCCCTCGTCCCCCAGCTTGATGGTGGCGCTGCCCACGTCCACCCCGGAGATGCCGGAGCCCTGCATGGCGATGGCCACGCCGGCGGCGCGGACTTTGCCGTCGCCCATGTCCCGCACGGGGTACTTTTCCGCCCAGCCGAAGCGCTCAGCACAGGTCGCAAGGCACCGGTCCAGCGCGCAGGCGGAGGCCGGCTCGTTATAGTAGGCGGGCATGGTCTGGCCCTCCCGCACAATGTTCTTCATCCGCAGTTCCACCGGGTCCATGCCCAGCCGCCCGGCCAGCTCGTTCACCGCGCTCTCCACGGCGAAGATGCCCTGAGTCGCGCCGTAGCCCCGGTAAGCGCCGGAGGACTGGTGGTTGGTATAGACCACGTCCCAGGCGAAACGGAAGGCTTCGAGACCCCCGGTGTAAAGGGGGATGGATTTGTGGCCGGAGAGGCCCACGGTGGTGGGGCCGTGCTCGCCGTAGGCCCCGGTGTCGGACAGGGTGTAAACGTCCAGCGCGCGGATGACGCCCTCTTTACTGGCGCCCAGCCGCACCTTCACCTCCATGGGGTGGCGGGGGCTGGAGGCGATGAGGCTTTCTTCCCGGGAGTAGATCATCCGGGCGGCGCGGCCGGTCTTCCAGGTGACGAAGGCGGGGTACACCTCCGCCACCACCGTCTGCTTGGCCCCAAAGCCGCCGCCGATGCGGGGCTTTTCCACATGGATTTTGGATTTGGGGATATCCAAGGCGTTGGCCAGAATACGCCGCACATGGAACACGATCTGGGTGGAGGACACCACATGCAGCCGCCCGTAGGCGTCCAGCTCGGTGTAGGTGCGGAAGGTCTCCATCATGGCCTGGTTGCAGGCCTGGGTATTGTAGGTGTGCTCCACCACCACATCGCAGTCCGCCAGCACCGCTTCCACGTCGCCGTCGGAATCGCTGCCGGAAGCGCAGAGGTTGCGGCGGTTGTCCGCCCCCACGGGGCAGAGGGCCTTCCAGCTTTCCTCCGGGTGCACAAGAACCGGGCCGTCCAGCGCCTCGTGAACATCCAGCACCGCGGGCAGCACCTGATACTTCACCTTGATGCGTTTGATGGCCTGGCGGGCGGCCTCTTCGGTCTCGGCGGCCACGATGGCCACCGCGTCGCCCACAAAGCGGACGTGCTTATCAAGAATAAGCCGGTCATAGGGCGAGGGCTCGGGCCAGGTCTGGCCCGCCATGGTGAAGCGCTTTTGGGGCACGTCCTGCCAGGTGTAGACGGCCACAACGCCCGGCGTGCGCAGGGCGGCGGCGGGGTCGATGGATTCGATCATGGCGTTGGCGTGGGGGCTGCGCAGCACCTTGACCACAAGGCAGTCCGCCGGGGTGACGTCCTCGGTGTAGACGGGCTTGCCCAGCAGAAGGGCCATGGCGTCCTTTTTGCGCACGGGCGCGCCCACGGCGCGGCGTTCCGTTTCACTCACGGCCCTCACCTCCCTTTCGGCTGTTCAAAAAGGCGCGGATGGCCCGCAGCTGCCCCTCGTAGCCGGAGCAGCGGCAGAGGTTCCCCGCCAGGAAGACGCGGATGTCGTCGTCGGTGGGGTCGGGGTTCTCCCGCAGCAGGGCGATGGTGTTCATCACAAAGCCGGGGTTGCAAAAGCCGCACTGCTCCGCGCCCTGGTCGGCGATGAACTCGGCGAAGGGGCGGGCTTCCTCCTGCAGGCCTTCCAGCGTGTCCACCCGGCGGCCGTTAGCCCGCGCCGCCAGCACCGAGCAGGAGAGCACCGGCGCGCCGTCCAGCAGGACGGTGCACAGGCCGCAGTTGGATGTCTCACAGCCCCGCTTGACGCTCAGGCATCCCTTTTCGCGCACAAGGTCAAGGAGCAGGGTGTCAGGCCGCACGGCGGCGGCCACCGGCCGGCCGTTCAAAACAAAGTTTATCTCCATGGCTCACTTCTCCTCCAGTTTCAAGGCGGCGCGGCTCACCAGCGCCCGACAGACTTCTTTGCGGTACTCCGCCGAGCCCCGGGTGTTGGAGCCAAAGGTTGCCCGCCGGACAACGTCCTCGGCAAAGGCGGCGGCGCTTTTCTCATTCACACCGCCCGCCAGCAGCCCCGCCTCGTCGTCAAAGCGGGCCGCACGGGCGGGGCGGGCGCCCACGGCGCAGGCCACCTTGCCCTCCCGGCGCACCACGGCGCAGGTGAGGACAGGGAAATCGGTGGCGGAATTGCGCTGGGAGAGATAGGCCGCCTCCAGCTCGCCGCCGGGGATGAAGATATGGGTCAGAATGTCCTTGCGGATGCCGGAGGCGGCAAAGTCTTTCAGGCTCATCCGCCCGGCCTCGGCCAGTTCGACCCGAGCATCCAGCGCCAGCAGCAGGGTGAGGGGGTCGGAGAAGCCGAACCGCCCAAAGACGCTGCCGCCGATGGTGGCGAGATTGCGGAACTGCACACCCACGATGTGTTTGACGCTTTCGGCCATGGCCCCGCCGGTGAAGGCGGCAAGGCCCGCGTGGGTCTCCAGCTGCCGCAGGCTCACCATGGCCCCGATGCGCCAGCCCTCCTCCGTTTCCTCGATGGCGTCAAGGCCAAGGCCGGAGAGGTCCACGACGGTGTCCACATTCTTATCCTGCAGTTTCAGCCAGAGCATGCCCCCCAAGGCCACGTTGCTCTTTTTCGCCCGAAGCAGGCTCAGGGCCTCTTCCACCGTTTCGGGGCGGGCGTAGTTTTTGATGGTCAGCACAGCGTTTCCTCCCTGTGACGATTTTTCAGTTTCATTGTAGCACAACCTCGGGCCGCAAAAAAGCCCCCGGGTTCGGAGCCGGGGGCAAAGGTTTACGCCTCTTTTTCCTTGGGCAGCAGCAGGTTCATCACGATGGCCACGAAGGCGGCGGGCACGATGCCGGAACCGCCGAACATCAGCTGCACCCATTGGGGCAGGCCCACCAGCACGGCGCTGTTCGCGCCGAGGCCGTAGCCCAGGCCCAGGGCCACCGCCACGATGGACATGCTGCAGGGGGTGAGGGGGTCGCGGGTGATGAGCTGGATGCCGCTCATCACGATGGAGGAGAACATGATGACCGCCGCGCCGCCCAGCACGCTCTGGGGCATGATGGACACCAGCGCCGCGAGTTTGGGCAGCAGGCCGCAGAGCACCAGGAACACCGCGCCGCAGGCAAGAGCCATGCGGTTGACGATGCGGGTCATGGTGACAAGGCCCACGTTCTGGCTGAAGGAGGTGTTGGGCAGCACACCGAAGAGCGCCGCAAAGGAAGAACCCAAGCCGTCGCAGATAACGCCGCCGGACAGCTCCGTGTCGGTGGCTTCCCGGCCCATGCCGCCCTCGGTGACGCCGGAGATGTCGCCCACCGTCTCCACGGCGGTGACGATGAACATCACCATCACCGGCAGGATGGCCCGCAGGTCAAACACCGGCTTCACCGGCATCAGCTGGGGCACGGCGAACCAGTCGGCCTCCAGCACTTTGTCCCAGTTGAGCACCCAGGCCTTGGTGTACTCGGCGCCCTCGGCGGTCACGCCGGTGGTGGGCAGCACCAGGCCCAGCACCCCGCAAATGACATAACCGCAGACGATGCCGATGAGGATGCAGGAGGAGCTGGCCATACCCTTGGCCCCGTGTTTGAGGGCCAGCACGATGACCATCACCGCCAGGCCGATGAGCAGGTTTTCCAGCGAGCCGTAGTCCGCGGCGGAGGTGCCGCCGCCGAAGGAGCCAACGCCCACGCTGATGAGGGACAGGCCGATGGACAACACCACCGTGCCGGTGACCACCGCCGGGAAGAATCGGCGCAGGGGCTTGAGGAAAGCGCCCAGCACCGTCTCAAACAGGCCGCCCAGGATGGACGCGCCCATGATGGCCGCGTAGGCGGCCACGCCGCCGCCCATCACCTTGACCACGCTCTGGAACACGCCGATGAAGCCGGAGCTGGTGCCCATGATGATGGGCACCTTGCCGCCCACGGGGCCCACGGCGTAGAGCTGCACCAGGGTGACGATGCCCGCCACCAGCATGGCGTTCTGCAAAAGGCTCACCTGGATGGCGGCAAAGTCCGCCCCGCCGCCGATGGCGGCGCAGAGGTTGGTGATGATGAGGATGGGGGTCAGGTTGCCCACGAACATGGCCAGCACATGCTGCAGGCCCAGGGGGATGGCCTGGGCCAGAGGCAGCCGGCCCTCGAAATCATAGGGGGTGACGTACTGCTTTGTTTTTTCCATCGTGCTCCTCCTCGGCGTTTTTTCGAAACAAACAAAACAATTATACCGCCCGTTCACAAAAAATCCACATTTTCTGCAAGCGGGCGGCAAAAATCTACCTTTTATTCAGTTGTGCAGAGGAAATGGCCCGTTTCCTTGTCCGCTTTGACCCGGATCCCGGGATAGAGAAGGCCCAGCGCCCGCTCGATCTGCGGGGCGGTGCAGGCGCTTGGCTCCAATCGCTCCAGGATGCGGCCCTCCTTCAACAGCAGCACCGGGCTGCAATAGCGCAGGGCCAGCGCCGGGTCGTGGAGCACCGCCGCGGCGCACCGCCCGCCCGCCGCCAGCTGTTCGCCCAGCAGGCGGAACAGCCGGTGGGTGTTGGAAAAATCCAGCGCGCTGCCCGGTTCGTCCAGCAGCAGCACCGGGGCGCTTTGCACCACCGCCCGGGCCAGATGCACCAGCTGCCGCTGGCCCTGGCTGAGGGCGGCGCAGTCGGCGTTCAGAAGCTCTTCCAGCCCAAAGGCCCGGGCCGCTTCGGCCACCGCCGCCTTTGCGCCCGGATCGGCCCGCAACGGCCCGCCCCAGGCATAGCGGCCCATCTCCAGGGCTTCTTCCACCCGCACGCCGGGCAGCAGAGGAATTTGCTGGCGCACCAGCGCCAGCCGCCGCGCCCGCTGCTTTGCGGGCAGCGGCAGGCAGTCCTGCCCGTTCACCAGCACCCGGCCGGAAGTTTTTCGCACCCCGCCGGCCATGGCGTTCAGCAGGGTGGATTTGCCCGCGCCGTTGGGGCCGAGGATAGCCGCCAGCTGGCCCTCCTTGATTTCAAAGGAGACGTTTTGCACCACCGGCGTTTGGTAGCCCGCGGTGAGGTCTTTCACTTCAAGCGTCGTCCTCACCTCCCCTTCCCTGGCGCACCAGCAGCACCAGCAGCACCGGCACCGCCGCCGCCACCGTGAAGATGCTGAGGGGCAGGTTGAGCAGACGGGCGGGCAGGTCCGCCGCCAGCAGCACCGCCGCGCCGCACAGGCCGCAGAGGGCAAGGTAAGGCCCGCCCCGCCGCCCGCCCAGGAAAAAGGCGATGTGGGGGGCAATGAGGCCCACGAAGGCCACCGCGCCGCACACCGACACCACCGCCGCCACCATCAGGGTGGTGAGGCTGAGCACCAGGGCCCGCCAGGGGGCCGGGTCAAGGCCTAAGCCCCGGGCGGCGTTCTCCCCCAGGCTGAGCATCAGAATGGGCTTTCGCACCAGCCACAGCACCAGGGCGCACCCCGCCGCCAGCAGGGCGGGCAGGGCTATTTTTTCCGCCGTAACGGCGGAAAGGCTGCCCATGGTCCAGCTTTCGATGGCACCCAGCTGGCCCTCCGGGTCCGCCAGGGTCTTGAGCACCATCAGCCCCGCCTCGGCCAGGGAGGACACGATGACCCCCGCCAGCAGGTAGCTGCCGGTGCGGGCAAGGCGCGCCGCGCTCACCAGGCCCAGCACCGCCGCCAGGGCGGCCATGCCGAAGGCAAAAGAAAAAAGCGTCACCGAGAGCCGCCCGCCCGCGCCCAGCACGATGGCCGCCGCCGCGCCGAGGCTCGCCCCGCTGGACACGCCGGTGAGGTCCGGGGAGGCCAGGGGGTTCGCGAACACCGTTTGATACACGCCCCCCGCCATGCCCAGCGCCCAGCCCCCGGCCAGACCCATGAGGGTGCGGGGCAGGCGCAGCTGCCAGAACACCCGGGCGGAAAGGCCGCCGGGATCCTGCAAAATCTCAGAAAAAGAAAGGGGAAAGCTGCCGGTGAGCAGCCCCGCGGCGGCCAGCGCGGCCACCGCCAGAAGGCAGCCGGCCAGGGCGGCACGGGTGCGGGTGCTGTTCATGGCGCTCTCCCCTTTCGTTCATTTTCCGGGAAATTTATTTGGTGATGAGGCTCTCGTCCACGGCAAAGCCGTAGAAGGTCTGGTAGAAGTCCGCTGCGTCGGCGGTGAAGGTCTCAAAGGGATACTCTTCCGGGTGCAGAACGCTGGTCAGCCACAGGCAGCCCAGAATGCCGGAGGGAATGGGGGAATCCCACTCCTCCAGGCCGGCGGGCATCTGATACACAGCGCCGTTCTCCACGGCGGGCACGCCCGCCAGCTGAGCGTCCGCCAGCACATCGGCGGCGGTGTACTCCGCGCCAGAGGGCACCACGATGACTTCGGGGGCCATGGCCAGGATGTCCTCATAGGACACCTCGGTCCAGTAATCCCCTTCCAGAGAGGCGACGGCGTTCACACCGCCGGCGGTCTCCACCAGATAGTTCTGGTACATACCGGCGGGGGCGCAGCTCATGTAGCTGGAGTTGGAAGCCATGTAGACGGTGGGCTTTTCCGCGCCCTCGGTGAGGGAAGCCATGCGGGCCAGCTGTTCATCATAGTAGCCGGTGAGGGCCGCGGCGGCGTCCTCCGCGCCCAGGGCCTTGCCCAGCAGTTCGATCATCTCCACCAGCGCCTCGTGGCTCTCGGGGGCCACCACCAGGGCGGGGATGCCCAGCTCGGCCAGGGTGTCGGCGTAGTCGGTGAGGGCGGCGGGCAGGATGACCAGATCCGGCTCCAGCGCGGCCACGGCCTCCACGTCCATCTCCTTCATGGTGCCCACGCCGGGCTTTTCAATGAGCTCGGGGGCAGCCATCTGGTAGAGGGAGCGGGTGTCGGCCTTTTTCTCAAGGCCCACCACCGCGTCGCCCTTGCCCAGGGCCAGCACCGCGTAGGTGCTGATGTAGTAGCCGCTGACCACCGTCTCGGCGGGGGCGGCCAGCTCCACGGTGCGGCCCGCCTGGTCGGTGAGGGTCAGGCCCTCGGCCTCGCCGGCGGGCTCGCTGGCAGGCTCCGAAGCCGGCACGGAGGCGGGGGCGGAACTCGACGCAGGCGCGGCGGCGCAGCCGGCACAGCCCAGGGCCAGAGCGAGCGCCAGGGCCAGGGCGGCCAGGCGCAGGGAAAGTTTCTTTTTCAAATCAAGTCACTCCTTCTTATCCTTCACGCGGGCACCTTGTAAAGGCGCACCGCGTCGTTTGCAAAGTCCGGCGTCCGCTGCCACTGGGGCCAGCCCTCCACCTGGGTGGACACCAGCAGCCAGTCGATGCCCTCCCGGGCGGCCAGGTCAAAGGCCTCCTCCTCGCCCAGCCGGTAGAAGATGGCGTCGCTCACCTCTTCCAGACGGCGGCGGGTCTCGGCGTAGACGTTGTCGTAGTCCAGCGCGTAGCGGTAGCTTTCCAGATAGCCGCGCCGCTCGCTGGCGGCAGTGTAAAAGTGGAACACGCCGTCCGAGCCGGCAAAGGTCTTGTTGTTGCGGTTGGTGGCAAAGATCTCCGCCGGGTCGCTGTTTTCCTCCAGCCAGCGGGCGGCCTGCCAGTCGCCGGAAAGGACGCTCTCCTCCGTGGGCTGGCTCATCCGCAGCCCGGCGCAGCGCAGCGCCGCCTGCACCCCTTCCCGGCACTCGGGCACCACGTCGGTGAGCTGCCAGCCGAAGGCGCAAAGGCACGCCGCGCCCAGAGCCGCCGCGCCCAGCAAACGCAGCGCCGCCCGCCGCGCCGCCAGCCACCGGCCATAGCACTCCAGCGCGGGCATGGCCGCCAGCCACCACATGGGGATGGCCGCCAGCAGAAAGTAGACCTGGGAGAAGGAATAGTGAGTGTAGAGGGCGAAGGCCGCCGCGCCGCCCACGGCGATGGCGTTGACGCACAGCTGCACAAAGGTAAGCCTGCGGAAATGGGCAAGGCTCCAGGGCAGCGAGGCGAGATAGAGCACAAGGCCCAGCAGCGAGGCGTTCACCAGCGCTTCGGGCAGTTCGCCCACCCGCTCAAGGCCGCTGAACATCAGGTTGTTCACCGCGCCCCGGAACACCAGCGCCCAGCAGGCCCCGAAGGCCGCGGCGCAAAGGCCGGCCAGACCGGCCATGGGCAGGCTGCGCCGGCCGGTGACCAGCGACACCACCGCGGCTGCCGCCAGGGCACAGAGGGCCAGCGCGCCCAGGGTGCTCTTGATCATAGACAGGGCGGCGCAGGCCAGGAAGAAGCCGGGCCAGAACGCCCGGGAGGGCTTCTCCCCTTCCAGCGCCCGGTCGGCCAGAAGCAGCACGCCGCACAGGCCCAGCAGCGCCGTGCCCATGCCGTTGGTGTTGGTGAACAGGTGGAAGGGCTGTTCGCTGAAGCGGCTGTTCATAAAGAACACCGCTCCCGCCGCCAGCGCGGCCAGCCAATCCCCGGCGCCCAGGCGCTTTGCCAGCGCCCACAGCGCGCCCAGGGTGAGCAGGCCCACCGGGGCATACCAGTAAAAGGCCAGCCCCGCCCAGGCGCTGGCCCCCGCGGCCCGGGCCAGCAGGCCGGCGGCGAGGTCGTTCAAGAAGTGATAGTGCAGGGTGTAGCCCGCCATGCGCATGTCGCCGAAGGGCGCGCCGAAGGCCCCCGACGCCGCGTTGCCCACGCTCCACAGCAGGTCCTGGTTATACGTCCACACCCCCAGCCGCTCGGGGGTGGCGGCGGGCAGCACGCCCCAGAAGGCGTGGAAGAACAGGAACATGCCCATGAACAGCATCAGCAGGCTGACCGCACCGCCGGGCAGGCGGGGACGAAGACGGGGCTTTTCCCGCAGCCACCCGGCCGCGCCCGCCGCGCCCAGCACGAGGCCGGGGGCAAGGGCCGCCCAGGCGCCCCAGCGCCCCAGCGCCCACCAGCTCACCAGCAGCACGCCCATCCCCAGGCAGAAGGCCGCCGCCAGGTTGGCCGCTTCCTCAAGGCCCGGAGCCGCCAGCCGGGCAAGGAACCGCCCCGCGCAGAGCACCGCAATGAAAAACAGCCCGGCAAAGGCCGCGAGCCCGGCGAGGCTTCCGCCCGACGCCAGCACCGCCGCCAGCCACACAAGGCCGCCCACGGTCAGCGCCGCCGGCCCCGCCAGCCGCAGCGCAAAAAACGCCATCTTTCTGACTTTCAAACAAGCACTTCCTTTTCCTCAACTGCCTGAAGCGTTCTTTCCTCTTGACATTTTACTATAAATCTCTCCCGATGAAAACCGCCTGTTTCTTCCTTTTTGCCGCCTTTTTATCAAAATTTCACCCGGCTTTCGTTGTGGAGCGCGCCGGCATATAGTACAATCAGGCTGTATCCACCGGCCCCGGGCCGGAACAAAGGAGCGGGTGTCATGTTCACTGCCTATCATTTCCTGTGGCTCGCCATCAGCGCCGCGGTCATCGCCGGTGCGCTGCTGTTTTTGAAACAGCGCCGCCCGCCGCTGAAAGACGTGCTCAGCGTTTGCTGCGTGCTGTGCGTTCTCTCCGAGCTGGTAAAGGACCTGAGCGTCATCAAAATGGTGCCCTCCTCCGACGGCTCCATGCTGCTGCCCTACATGGAGATGCAGCATCTGCCCTTCCATTTGTGCAGCATCCAGATCCTGCTGATCTTCTTCGTGCGCTTTGCCCGCCCGGGCCGCGGGCGCACCACCGTGCTGGCCTTCATGTACCCCACCGCCCTCATCGGAGCGGCGCTGGCGCTGGCCATGCCCTCCATCTTCTCCACCAGCATCGAGGTGACCCAGGCCTTCACCCATCCCCTGGCCTATCAGTTCTTCCTTTACCATTCCATGCTGGTGGTGCTGGGGGCCTACATCCCTCTGTGCGGCGAGGTGGAGCTGCGCCCGAAGCACTACTTCACCACCCTGGGCATTCTGGGGGCGATGGCCATGGCCTCCCTCTACCTCAACTCCATGTTCGCCGCCGCCACCTACGAGGACGGCGAGCTCATCAGCGTGGAATACGCCACCAACTTCTTTTTCACCTACACCCCGCCCCTGCCCATCCCGCTGACCAACGTGGGCCAGTGGCTGGTGTATCTGGCGGTCATCTGCCTGCTGGCAGCGGCGCTCATCGGCCTGTGCTACCTGCCGGTGTTTTTGAAAGCGCGCAAAAAGGCCGCCGCGGGGCGGTAAAACCTCACGACGGCCAGCGCTGCCCCTGGGGCAGGCCGTAGACCTGCACCGTTTCCAAAAGGGGCGAAAGGGAGATGTCCCGAGGCGTAACGGGCCAGCCGCCGCCCCCGTCGATGTCATACCCGAAAGCGGCATAGGCGCACCACACCAGATGGGCGCACTGGGTGGCGGGCGGGTCGGAGGTCTCCCCCAGCCATGCCAGCCCGGAAAAAAGCCCGTAGGGCAGGCCCAGCAGACGCTCCCGGGCCCAGTCGGCCACCGCCGCCCGGCGCTCCGCGCTCACCCCTTTGAGCCGCAGTACCGCCACGGCGGCCTTGTCCTGCCAGGTGGAAAGGCTGCTCAGCTGGCTGGGGCAGCCCAGGCTGTAGGCCTCCAGCACCAGACCCTCCTCCGCGTCCACCACCAGCGCCGCGTGGCCGTTGCGCCAGCCGCCGCACCGGCTGGAGGGGGTGAGCAGGATGTCCCCCTTTTCCAGCGGCGCGAATGCAAAATCGCCCTCCGTGATCTCCAGCCGTACCATGGCCGCGCCCTTCACCGCCTGCCAGTGGCAGGGGGCGAAGTATCGGGCCTGGAAGTCAGGCAATTCCTGCCCCCGGCCCTCATCCAGCAGCGCGTCCACCGCCAAAGGCCCGAGGCCCGTCTGGGCAAAGAGCAGGTCATAGTCCGGCGTTCCCGCCTCAGCCCGGGCCACCGTCCCCGTCAAGTCCACCATGGGGTAGCCCGGCCGGGCGTGGGCAAAGCGGGGCGCGCGGCCCATCCACACTGCCGCCCCTGCCGCCAGCATCGCCACCACAAGACAGGCCCGCCGCCGTCCCTTCATGCCGCCGCCCCCCTTCTGGTGATAGCATACCGCCCGGGGCATGAAAAAATGCGGCGAAACAGGGCCTTGACAGGAGGCGGCGAAAGGGGTAAACTGATTCCACAAAAGCTGTGATAAAGAGCAGTACGCCGACAAGCGGCGGCCCAGCGAGCGGGGAGCGGTGCGAGCCCCGTCCGGCGCCCGGCGGAAGGAACACTTTGGAGCTGCGCGCCCCAACCCGTTTTGAAAACGGCAGTAGGGCGTGACGTGGGCGGCGCGTTAAGCCGCGACGCTTATATTCGAGCGGAAAAGGGGCCGTGCAAACGGCAAGTTAGGTGGCACCGCGGATCCGGCAGCGATTCGTCCTAATGCAAAGGGACGAATCTGGCTGCCGGTCTTTTTTTACCGTTTCACCGCAAAGCAAACGGGAACACACCTTAATAAAAAGGAGAGGGAACAATGGAACGCATCATCATCAAGAACCTGCTTTCCTGCCCCCCCGCCGACGGCGCTGTGGTGACCGTTTGCGGCTGGGCCAAGACCGTGCGGGACTCGAAAAACATCGGCTTCATTGAGCTGAGCGACGGCTCCAGCTTCAAGAACCTGCAGGTGGTGTTCGAGGCCGCCAAACTGGAAAACTACAAGGACGTGGCCAAGGCCGGCGTGGGCACCAGCATGCGCGTGGTGGGCCGCGTGGTGCTGACCCCCGGCGCGAAGCAGCCGCTGGAGATCAACGCCGACAGCGTGGAGATGCTGGGCGTCTGCCCGCCGGAGTATCCCCTGCAGAAAAAGCGCCACACCGTGGAGTTTCTGCGCACCATGCCCCATCTGCGCCCCCGCACCAACACCTTCGCGGCGGCTTTCCGGGTGCGCAGCACCGCGGCCTACGCCATCCACCGCTTCTTCCAGGAGCAGGGCTTTGTCTACGTGCACACTCCCCTCATCACCGGCTCCGACTGTGAGGGCGCGGGCGAGATGTTCCGTGTGACCACCCTGGACCTGAACGACCTGCCCCGCACCGAGGACGGCAAGGTGGACTGCACCAAGGACTTCTTCGGCCGTCCCACCAACCTGACGGTGTCCGGCCAGCTGGAGGGCGAGGCCATGGCCATGGCCTTCGGCAACATCTACACCTTCGGCCCCACCTTCCGTGCGGAGAACTCCAACACCCCGCGCCACGCGGCGGAGTTCTGGATGATCGAGCCGGAGATGGCCTTCGCGGACCTGAACGATTATATGGACAACGCCGAGGCGATGGTGAAATACGTCATCGGCTATGTGCTGGAGCATTGCCCCGACGAGCTGGCCTTCTTCAACCAGTTCTTCGACAAGGGCCTGCTGGAGCGTCTGACCGCCCTGGTGAACGCGGACTTTGCCCGCGTGAGCTACACCGAGGCGGTGGAGATCCTGGAAAAGCACAACGACCAGTTCCAGTACAAGGTGGAGTGGGGCACCGACCTGCAGACCGAGCACGAGCGCTACCTCACCGAGCAGGTGTATCACAAGCCGGTGTTCGTGACCGATTACCCCGCCGCCATCAAGAGCTTCTACATGCGCGCCAACGACGACGGCCGCACCGTGGCCGCCGCCGACATGCTGGTGCCCGGCGTGGGCGAGCTGGTGGGCGGCAGCCAGCGTGAGGAGCGGCTGGACCTGCTGGAAGCCAAGATGAAGGACCTGGGCATGAACATGGCCGACTACAAGGAGTACCTGGACCTGCGGCGGTTCGGCAGCGTGAAGCACGCGGGCTACGGCCTCGGATTCGAGCGGCTCATCATGTACCTCACCGGCATCCCCAACATCCGGGACGTCATCCCCTACCCCCGCACCGCCGGCGGCTTCTGAGCCGCGGCTCCCAAAAAGCAGAAAAGCGGCGG
>NZ_DBFNWJ010000033.1:0-24331 GCF_048426865.1 Candidatus Allofournierella merdipullorum | reverse complement strand
TCCCTCTGCACCATGCGGTGCTGTGGGCTTATGCGGTATTAGCAGTCGTTTCCAACTGTTGTCCCCCACTCCAGGGCAGGTTCCTCACGTGTTACTCACCCGTTCGCCACTAAGTTATTCCTGCGTCCACCCGAAAGCTTCTGCTGAAATAACTCCGTTCGACTTGCATGTGTTCGGCGCGCCGCCAGCGTTCGTCCTGAGCCAGGATCAAACTCTTTATAAAATGGTATCTAAACCAGATTACTCTGAATTTAAATCGCTGTATTCTCAGACACAATCGCTTGCGTCCTGTGAATTACTTTTGGAATTTTTAAAGTGTTTTCCACACTCAAAAAGGGTCCTTCAAGTTCTTCTTATTGTTCAATTTTCAAGGTCCTCTGCGCTTACCCCTTAGCGGAGCAGCCTGTTTATTATATCGCATCGAGTTTTGTTTGTCAAGACTTTTTGCGATTTTTTTGAGGCGGCCCGTTGAGACATCCGGCGGAGCCGGCGGCCTTTCGGGGGGCGCAAGACAGTATTATACGAGCATGCAACGCAAAAGTCAACACCTTTTTTCAAGTTTTTTGAAAAAATTTCCGCCGTCCGGGAAAAGCATGGCCCAAAGGGCCCTTCCCTATACATTACATAAGAGAAAAAGCCGCCCCGGCGCTTGGCCGGGGCGGCAGAGAAGGTTCGGATCAGGCCAGTTCCCGGTTTTTCTGAGCGCACCAGTCGGCCACCTGCTTGGCCACCGGCTCGATGGCGCCCTGCTCGAAGGGCACCGCGAAGCCCGCGGCGCTCACCAGGCCGGCGTAGGTGTCGGAGCCGGCCTTCTTCACCAGCGCCAGATACCGCTGCCAGGCGTCGTCCCGGTCGTTGAGGGAGGCAGCGAAGAACTGCAGCGCCGCCATCTGGGCCAGGCAGTAGTCGATATAGTAGAAGGGCGCCTCGTAGATGTGCAGCTGCCGCTGCCAGCCCGCGCCCCGGCTGTAGAAGGGCAGGGTCTCGAAGTCGTTCCAGGGACGGTACTTGCGCTCCAGCTCCAGCCAGACGCCGTTGCGCTCGTCGGCGGTGAGGTGGGGCTGGGCGTAGACGATGTGCTGGAACTCGTCCACCATGCAGCCGTAGGGCAGGAAGGTCAGGGCGTCCTCGGCGTGGGCCAGGGCGTACTTGGCGGTAGCCCGCGCGTCGCCGCCGAAGAACAGGTGGTGCCAGGGGGCGGTGAGGAACTCCATGGACATGCTGTGGATCTCGCAGCTCTCCATGCTGGGGCTGGCCAGCTCCTGGCACATGCCCTGGCCCGCGGCCACCCAGGCCTGGAAGGCGTGGCCCGCCTCGTGGGTGAGCACGTCCACGTCGCCGGATGTGCCGTTGAAGTTGGAGAACACAAAAGGCGCGCCGTAGGCGGGGATGGTCTCGCAGTAGCCGCCGGTGGCCTTGCCGGGGCGGCTGACCAGATCGAACAGCTCGCTCTCGTTCATGAAGCGGATGAAGCGGGCGGTCTCGGGGCTGAGCTCGGTGTACATCTGCACCGCTTTGGCCAGCAGCTGGTCGGCGGTGCCCACAGGGGTGGGGTTGCCGTCGGCAAAGCAGACGGTGCCGTCGTAGAACTTGGCGTCACGGATGCCGGCGCGGGCGAACTGGGCCTTCATGGACTCATGGGCCAGCGGGGTGACGTACTTCGCCACCTGGTCCCGGAAGCTTGCCACCTCTTTGGGGCCGTAGCCCAGGCGGCCCATCCGCTTGTAGGACAGGGGCACATAGCTGTCGTAGCCCAGTTTGCGGGCCTGGGCGTTGCGGTTTTCGATCATCTTGGTGTAGATGTCGTCCAGTTCTTCCCGGTTGCGGTCGTAGAAGCCGCCCTCGGCCTCAAAGGCGGCCTTGCGCACCGCCCGGTCCAGGCTCTGCTTGTAGGGGTCGAGGCCCGGCAGGGTGAGGGTCTTGCCGTCGAACTCCACCTGCGCGCCCGCCTTGATCTTCTGGTAGCGGCTGGAGAGAGCATTCTCCTGCTGCATCAGCTCCAGCACCTCGTCGGAGGCGGCGCTCACCGCCAGCTCCATCTTGTCCAGCAGGATGGGCGCGTAGGCCTCGGCCAGGGCCTGCTTGTGCTCGTTGCCCAGCACGGCCCGGTAGAAGGCCAGCTGCGCGTTGCTCACCTCAGGGGCGGCATTGTCGAAGAAGTCGTTTTCCCCGTCGTAGAATTCGTCGCGGGTGTCCAGCGTGTGACGGATCTGGGCCAGCCGGTAGGCAGTGGCGAAGCCGTCATCCAGCTGGGTGTGCAGGCGGAACAGGTCCACCAGCTCCTTGCCGGAGGCCGCCGCCTCGGCCCGCCGGGCCATATCGCGGTAGCGGTCCACCGTCTGGGCCGCATTGGGCCGGGTATAAGGCATTTCGGAAAATTTCAAGGGAGTTCCCTCCTTTTTAAAAGATACATGCGCGTCTGAGCGCTCTATCCAATAGTGTACACCGTTTTTGTGAACAATTCAAATTTCTTTGCCCGCGGGGATTGTAAAAGGCCGGGGCAGCCTGTATAATGGGCCTTGCAGAGTAAAAGCCAGCGCGTCAAGTGCCGACCCGACGGGGAGTTGCGGGGCGGACGAAGGGCCTTTCGCCCGCGGTGCCGGCTTTGCATCCCGCTGCTGCATAACTGTAACGCGCGGGGCCGAGTTTGCAAAGGGGCGCTCCGCGCTTTTTTGCATCTTTTTCGGCCGTAAGCCTCTTTCAATTATGCGGCACGCCGCATTTTGAAGGAGGTTTTTTGTATGCGTTTTCCTTTGAAAGTCCAGCTTGTGGACAGTCTGGCCGAGTTCGGCCGCACCCGCAGTCTTGTGATGGCGGGGCTTCTCACCGGCGCGGCGGTCATCATCGACCGGCTTTTCACCTTTGAGGTGAGCCCGGTGCTGGAGATCGGCTTCGCCTTTCTGGCCACGGCGCTTTGCGCGGCGCTGTGCGGCCCTTGGGTGGCAGGCACCGCCGGGGTGGCGGTGGACCTGCTGAGTTATTTTTTGCGGCCCAACGGCGGCTTTTTCATTGGGTTCACCTTCAACCAGTTCCTGCTGGGCTTCATCTACGGGCTGTGGTTCTACAAGCGCCGGCCCCGGCCGCTGCTGGCGGTGGGCGCCTGCCTGACGGTGACGCTGCTCATCAACTTCCTGCTCACCCCGCTGTGGCTCCACATGATGTACGGCCAGGCCTTTGTGGTCTTCAGTTCGGTGAAGATCATCAAGAACATCATCAAGCTGCCCATCGACGCGGCGCTGCTTTACGGGGCGCTGAAAGCCGCCGAGCGCACCCGCGACCGGGCGGCCGCCTGAAACCAAAAAAATTGCCAGACCCCCGGCCGTAAGGCCGGGGGTCTGGCGTTTATGAGGAGGGGTGAGAGAGAAGGGACCCCGGTTGGAATTTACAGATCGACGGTAGCGGTCTGCTCAGCCATGTGATGCTTCTCGGCATAGCCGGTCAGGATCAGGGTCAGAGCGCCGTCGCCGGTGACGTTGCAGGCGGTGCCGAAGCTGTCCTGCAGAGCGAACACGGCCAGCATCAGAGCGGTGCCGTCCTCGCCAAAGCCCAGGACGCCGGTGATCAGGCCCAGAGAAGCCATGACGGTGCCGCCGGGCACGCCAGGCGCGCCGATGGCGAAGACGCCCAGCAGCACGCAGAACAGGATCATGGTGCCCAGAGCAGGCAGCTCACCGTAGAGCACCTTGGAAACGGTCATCACGAAGAAGACCTCGGTCAGAACAGAGCCGCAAAGATGGATGTTGGCGAACAGGGGGATGCCGAAGTTGACCATGTCTTTGCGCAGGTTCTTGCTCTTGCCGGCGCACTGCAGAGCCACAGCCAGGGTGGCGGCGCTGGACATGGTGCCCACGGCGGTCAGGTAGGCGGGGCCGTAGTGCTTCAGCACTTCCCAGGGGTTCTTGCCGGAGTAGGCGCCGGCAACACCGTACAGAACAGCCAGCCAGATGTAGTGGCCGATCATGACGATGACGATAACGATCAGGAACACGGGCAGCTGCTTGGTGATGGAGCCCTCCCAGGCCAGGCCCAGGAAGGTGGTGGCGATGAAGAAGGGCAGGATGGGGATAACGACCTTCTTAACGATGTCCAGAACGATGTCCTGGAACTCGGCGAGCACCTTGGTGGTGGTGCCGGCCTTGGTCCACACAGCGGCCAGACCGATCAGCACGCTGAACACCAGAGCGCTCATAACGGGCATGATCTGGGGGATGTTCAGCTGGAAGGCCACTTCGGGCAGATCACGCAGGCCCTCGGTGGAGTTGGCGATGTTCAGGTTGGGGATGATGCCGAAGCCGGCGATCATGGACATGAAAGCGGCCAGCACGCTGGAAACGTAGGCGATGATGATAGCCACGCCCAGCATCTTGGTGGCGCTGTTGCCCAGCTTGGTGATAGAGGGGGCGATGAAGCCGATGATGATGAGCGGCACGCAGAAGTTGATGAGCTGGCTCATGATGTACTTCAGGGTAACGACCACCTGCATCACGCTGGCGCCCCAGCCGGCCTCAGGAATGACCAGACCCAAAACGATACCGATGATGATTGCCAGCAAAAGCCGCGCCGGCAAACTTGTCATAAACTTTTTCATACAAAATTCCTCTCTTTGCTTGTGTAAGTCTTCTCTCCCAATGCTTGCGAGGGGGTCCCTTCTCAAGGCTCTCCTCAGCGTTTATTGAGCATCATTTTCAGGATGGCAGCGTCCAGAGGGCCGGAACCCTGATTGCCCAATTCGGCAAAGTTGTCGATGGTGTACTCGGGGTCAGTCTCCACGATGCCGTCGGTGTTCTGCACCCGCACGCCGCGCAGGGCCATGAAGGCGGCCTGGAAAGCGGCATTGACGCAGGACGAGATCTTCAGCGCGCAGTCGGCCTTGGCGCCGTCGCACAGCATGCCGGCCACGTTGCCGATCATGTTGGGCACCGCACGGCAAACGGCATCATAGTCGCCGCCCAGCAGGTAAGTAATGGCGCAGGCGGAGCCGGTGCCCGCCACGGTGGCGCCGCACAGGGCGCTCAAGCGGCCGAACTTGGACTTGATGCGGATGGCCACCAGATGGCTCATGGTCACGGCACGGAGCATCTTTTCCTCGGAAATGCCCTTCCAGCGGGCCAGAGCCACGGTGGGCATGGTGGCGGTGATGCCCTGGTTGCCGCTGCCGGAGTTGGCCACGACGGAGTAGGGTGCGCCGGCCATACGGGCGTCAGCGCCGGCGGCGGTGACCATCATGGAGTTGGTCACCATGTCCCAGGTCATGAGGCCGTCGCGGCAGTTGCGCTGCAGGCCGGGGCCGATGGCCAGGCCGTACTCCTTCTCCAGGCCCTTCTCGCAGATGGCGCTGTTCACGCTCACCGCGCTGCGGATAATGTCGATGGGGTCGTTCATGGGGTCCAGTTCCTTGTCGCAGAAATCATAGATCTTGCGCAGGGTCAGGAACTCGGCGATCTCTTCAGGCGTGACCACGTCCTTGTCGCTACCGCCGGCGGCAGCGCCGCCCTCGGTCATCACGTTCTCGCCGTCCGCCTCGAGGGCGATCAGGTTGGTATGCAGGTCGGCGATGACCGCGCGGGCGGTGTGGGTGTCGCCGTACACAATGACTTCGATGTACAGTTTCTGGGGCACATCGGCATGGCCCACAGTGACCTTGCCGCTCTCCACCAGAAGCTCGGCAGCTTTGTAAACATCGTCCGAAACGCCGTTGATGACTTCCAGCTGCTTTTCCGGAGCGGCCGCGCAGGCGCCGATGGCGGCGGCGTAGCCCATGCCGGTGTACTTGGTGCCGGGGATGCCGGCGGCCATGGCGTTCTTCAGGATGTTGGTGGAGGCGTTGACTTCCATACGCCGGATCACCTCGCCCCGCTTGTTCAGCTCGGCGCCCGCGTAAGCGCCGGTGAGGGCGACGGCGCCCGGCTCGGTACAGCCGGTGGCCAGCTCCATTTCGCTGTTCAAAATTCGGAAGAACATCGTCTTGTCCATACTCTCGCTCTCCTGTTCTCTCTTCGGCCCGTGAACGGCGGAGCCCGCGGCGGCCGGGCCGCTGCTCCGGCGCGGAGATCCCCGCGCATTTTTCCATCGACGCCGGCACATTCGCCCGGCTTTTCACTTTCATTTTAACACTTTTAAAGGGTATGTCAATAATTCCTCACCGTGATAATTTATTATTATCACAATGCCCAAGTATTTATGAAAAATTTGTTAATTGTGCTGACGGCTTCTTGCTTTTTCCGCGGCGGTTTGCATTTTGAGTGTACGAATGTTATACTGGTTTCGACTCACTATTTTATCAGAAAAACGAGCCGTTTGCACGCAATGCGCGCCGTCGTTCCGGCGCGAAAAAGGGGTGTCCGGATATGCATATCATTCTGGAGCAGTACAAAACGTTGGTGGAGTTTCTGGGCCAGGCGCTGGGCAGCGACTACGAAGTGGTGCTGCACGACCTGAGCGAGGGCAACAACGCCATCGTGGCCATCGCCAACGGCCACATCAGCGGCCGCAGCATGGGCGCGCCTTTGACCGCGCTGGCCCTGCGCTTTCTGGCGGACAAGGAGTATGAGCAGCACGATTACAAAGTGGGCTACCGGGGCGTGTCCCGCAAGAACGGGCATCTGCGCTCCTCCACCATGTTCATCAAGGACGAAGAGGGCCGGGTGATCGGCATGCTGTGCATCAACTTTGACCCCTCCCGGGGCGTGCAGGCGGCCAACGCGGTGCTGTCGATGTGCGGCCTGCCGCCGGTGAGCTGCCCGCCCGCCGGCGAGGACGAGGAAGGCTCTGCCCAGAGCACCGAGATCTTTGTGAGCAACATCCCCGACGTGGTGCGGGGGGCCATCGAGGAGGTCACCGGGCGTACGGGCCTGCCCAGCAGCCGGCTGACCATGGAGGAAAAGATCCGCATTGTGGAGGCGCTGCAGCAGGCGGGGCTGTTCCATTTGAAGGGCGCGGTGAGCGAGGTGGCGGCCCAGCTGGGCTCCAGCGAGGCGACCATCTACCGCTACCTGAGCAAACTGAAAAACTGAAAAGAGCGCGGGAACATTTCCCGCGCTCTTTTATTTTATGCGAACAGTTCCGCGACCATATCCGCCAGCAAGAGGACCAGCACGCAGAGCATCATGGGGCGGATGAACTTCGCGCCCTTTTTCAGCGCCATGCCGCTACCCAGCAGATGGCCGATGATGCCGAACACCGCCGCCGGCAGGGCCACGGCGTAGAGCACCTTGCCCGCGGTGACCATGGTGATGACCGAGGCGTAGTTGCTGGCCAGATTCAAAAGCTTGGCATTGCCGGAGGCGCTGCGCAGATCGTAGCCCATGAGCACGCAGAAGGCCAGAATGGCAAAGGTGCCGGTGCCGGGGCCGATGAGGCCGTCGTAGCCGCCGATGAAAAAGCCGATGGCCGCCGCCTTCCACCACTTGCCTGCCCCGTCGCGCAGGGCGGGGCGGTCAGGGCCCGTCAGGTCCCGCCGGGTGAGGATGATGCCCGCCGCCACCGGCAGCATCACCAGCAGGATGAGTTTGAGGGAGGCGTCCGGCAAGAGCAGCACCACCTGGCTGGCCAGGGCGCTGCCCAGGAAGCTGGCCGCGGCCGCCGCAAGGCCCACCTTGAGCTCCAGCGCGCCGTTTTTGAAGAACCGGGCGGTGGAAAAGGTGGTGCCCACCGCCGACGAAAGCTTGTTGCAGCCATAGACATAGTGCATGGGCAGGCCCACCGCCATGTAGGCGGGCAGGGCGATCAGCCCGCCGCCGCCCGCGGCGGCGTCCACAAAGCCCGCAAGCCCCACCATCGCGCACAAAAACAGCATTGCCGGCAAAGAGAGCGGCAGCCAGTCCAGCATAAAGAGGTCACTTCCCTGTTTCGAGTTGCGGCCCCTTTTTGCCGCACGGTATTGAGGATAGCACAAACCGCCCGCCGGGGCAAGCCCCTTCTTCCGCACAATAAAAAGCCCCTCTTTTCCCGGGAAAAGAGGGGCTTTTTGTTTCAGCAGCCCAGCACGAAGCGCTCCAGCGCTTTGGCCACGCCGTCGTTGTCGTTCGAGTCGGTGACGAAGCGAGCCGCCGACTTTACCCCGGGAGCGGCGTTGCCCATGGCCACCCCCGCCCCGGCCCGGCGCAGCATGGGCAGGTCGTTGCCCGAATCGCCGCAGGCCATGATGTGGGCGGGTTCGATGCCCAGCCGCCGCCCCAGTGCGAACAGGCCCTCGGCCTTGTCCACCCCTTTGGCGTTCAGCTCGATGCCCACGGAGCTGGAGCTGCTCACCTCAAAGCGGCCGCTCTCCTCCAGCAGGCGCCAGGCCTCCAGGCGCTGGGCCGGCCGGGTGAAAAAGAGGTTTGCCTTTTCGATGTCCGCGTGCCGGCAGGCCAGGGCGTGCACGTCCTCCACCGCCCGGCGGCTGCGGCGGATGTAGTCCGCCATGCCGGGAGCGGCCCACTCCTCCGCCCGGGCCAGCTTCGCTTCGTCGCTGTAGCCCCAGCCGTCCAGGAACAGGTCCATCACCCGGTCAAACCCGGCGGTGAGGTCCCAGGCGAAGAGCCAGTCCTCCCGGCTCATCCAGCTGCGCTCGGCCACCTGCCCGGCGGCCAGGTCCACCAGGGTGGCGCCGTTGGCGGTGACGGCCCAGTCCACCCCGGGGATGGAGGTGAACTCCTTCGGCAGGCCGCTCCAGGGCCGCCCGGTGGCAGGCACCACATGGCAGCCCGCGGCAATGCAGGCCCGGATGGCCTCTTCGGTGCGCGGGGTCAGATGCCCGGCGCTGTTCAGCAGGGTGCCGTCGATGTCCAGCCCCACAAGACGAATCCCAAGCCCGCTCATTGTTTGCCCAGCTCCTTGTTCTTCTCAAAACTCTCCAGCACGGCGCTCATCACCGCCGCCCGCAGGCCGCCCTTTTCCAGCGCGTAGACTCCGGCGATGGTGCTGCCGCCGGGGCTGCACACTTCGTCCTTCAGCTGGCCGGGATGGCGGCCGGTGGCCAGCACCATGCCCGCCGCGCCCACCAGCGTCTGGGCGGCGTATTCCATGGCCTTGGGCCGGGGCAGGCCGCAGGCCACGCCGCCGTCCGCCAAAGCCTCGATGAACTGACACACGAAGGCCGGCCCGCAGCCGGACACCGAGCTGGCCGCGTCGATGAGGCGCTCGTCCAGCGCGTCGAACCGGCCCGCGCCCACCATCTTGTCGCAGAACTCCTCCACGTCGGCGGCGGCCACCCGGTCGTTGGCGGCATAGAGGATCATCCCCTCGCCGATGGCGGCGGGAGTGTTGGGCATGATGCGCAGGATGGGCGCTTCAAAGCCCAGCATCTCCTCCAGCCGGGCAATGGTGAGGCCGGCTGCCATGCTCACCAGCACATATCCCCCGCCCCGCTCTTCCAGCGTGGGCGCAAGGGTGGCCAGCATGTCCGCCATCATCTGGGGCTTGACCCCCAAAAAGATAAATTTTGCTTCCCGGGCCACGGCGTCGTTGTCCATGGCGATGTCGCAGTCCAGCTCCTCGGCCAGGGCCACCGCCTTGTCCAGCGTGCGGTCGGTGAGCACCACCTGCTCCGGCCGCCAGCGGCAGGCCGCCCGGGCCAGCGCGCCGCCCATGTTGCCGGCGCCGATGAATCCGAAGGTATAACCCATGTTGCACCCCTCCTTTTATTTTAAGCAAAGCATAACACACTTTGCCCCCCGGTGCAAAGAAAAAACGCCGACTGTGGGCCAAAAGCGACCGACTGTGGAAAAACCGTTGGCATTGCCCCGCCCTTTCTTTATAATGGCAGTACAGGGAGGCGATGGAGATGAAAGTGGAAGTTGTGCTGGACGCGGCCTGCACCGAGCCGGAACTGACCCTTCGCACCGCCGCCGTGACAAGCGAGGTGGAGCAGCTGCTGCGCCGTCTGAGCGAACAGCCGCCCCTTTTGTGCGGCGAGCGGGCGGGCCGGCTGGAGGTGCTGGACCCGGACGCTCTGGCGCGGGTGTATGCCGCGGCGGGCAAGGTGTACGCCGTGGCGGAAAAGGGCGAGTATCTGCTGCGGATGCGGCTGTACGAGGCGGAAGCCCGGCTTGCGGGGCGGCGGTTCGTGCGCATCTCCCACTCGGAGCTGGTGAATCTGGACTGGGCGGAAAGCTTCGACACAAGCCTTTCCGGCACCATCTGCGTGCGGCTGAAAAACGGCGGGGCCAGCTATGTATCCCGCCGGTATGTGCCCGCCATCAAACAAATCCTGGGGATATGAGGTGTTTACGATGAAAAAAGTGCTTCGTTACGCGGCGCAGGGCGCGCCGGTGGGTCTGGCCATCGGCTACGCCATCACCATCCTTCTGTCCTTTTGCTGGGGCGGCGGCGAGTATCTGGCCGTGATGCCGGCCATGGCCGAGGCCGTGGGCAGCGAGGCCGGGGCCGTGGCGGTGCAGGCGCTGCTTTGCGCGGGCATCGGCGCGGCGTTCTCCGCCCTGTCGCTGGTATGGCGGCGGGAGGACTGGGGCTGTGCCAAGCAGACCGCCGTATACTTTCTGGGCGCTTCGCTGGCGATGCTGCCCTCCGCCTGGCTGGCTCACTGGATGGAGCACAGCCTCGCGGGCTTTCTGGGCTATTCCGCCATCTTCCTCGCGCTGTTCCTGGTCTTCTGGCTGGCCGGCTGGGCCGCCGCACGCCGCACGGCGCGGCAGCTGAACGAAGGACTGCGGCGAAACAGCTGACACAAAAAAAGCGTCCTCCCGCCGGGGAGGACGCTTTTTTCATTTCTCACGCAGCCGCTTCGGTCACGTTGGACTCCACCGAGTACATCCCCTGGTATCCGTCGATGCACTCCGTGTTCATGTCCTCCAGCGTCTCGAAGCCGGTGAAGTTGTAGTAGTCGCCGCCCGCCTTCACGTCGATGTTGCCGTAGGCCATAAAGCCGTAGTCGCCGGTGACCTCCACCGAGCCGTCGCCGTGGAGCACCAGGTCCCCAAAGCCGACGCCGGCGTAGTAGGTCAGGGAGCTGCCGTCCGGCAGCTGCGCCTCGACCTTGTAGGCCGCATAGAGCATATTGTGGACGTCCACCATCTCGCTGCTGACGTCCTGGCGCACCAGCATATAGCCGCCCAGGCACTCCGCCCCGGTGATGGCGTCGCCCTCACGCTGGCGCAGCGCATCCTCGCCGGCAGCCGCCAGGGTGTCCCAGTCGGTCTGGCCGATCTGGTCCAGAGCGGTCACCCACTCGTCCAGGCCCTCCACTGTGAAGGTGGCGTCCTCGGGGGCGAGAACAGCGTTGTGCTCTTGCTGCGCCGTGTCGGCGTCGCAGTTCCACCGGAAGGTGACGGTGTCGCCGTTGGAAAGGCCCTCGGCTTTGTCCAGGCTGCCGTCCACACAGGCCGCCAGGCCCGCGGCGTCCTTCACGTCTTCGCCGCAGGCGGCGGCAAAGCCCTCACTGTCAAAGCTCCACGCGGCGGTGCCCTCTCCGCTCATGCCGGAGAACTCCACCGACAGATAGGGCGTCGGGTCCACCGGCACCGGCTTTGCGGCGCAGCCGGTCAGCGCCAGCGCAAAAACGACTGCCAGAACGGCCGCGGCCGCCCGTTTCTTACCCATAGCAAAAAACATCGTATCACTCTCCTTCTCTTGTCCAAGAACGACCGCCGCGGGGCCTGCCCTGTTTCGGCTGGCCCCGCGGCGGGGTACACTATAATTATATCATGCTTGGCAAGAGGCAGCCGCGCTCACTCATAGCGCAGCGCGTCGATGGGGTCCAGTTTGGCGGCTTTATTGGCCGGGTAATAACCGAAGAACACGCCGATGGCCATGGAGAAGCCCACCGCCACCAGAATGGCGGAAAGGCTGGGTTTTGCGGCGTAGCCCAGCAGGGACGCGCCGGCGCTGCCCAGGGCCACGCCCAAGGCCACGCCCAGCGCGCCGCCCACCAGGCAGATGACCACCGCCTCGGTGATGAACTGCAGGCGGATGTCGCTGCGTCGGGCGCCCAGGGCCTTGCGGGTGCCGATCTCCCGGGTGCGCTCGGTGATGCTCACCAGCATGATGTTCATCACGCCGATGCCGCCCACCAGCAGGCTGATGGCGGCGATGGCGCTGATGGCCAGTTTGACGGTGTCCAGCATGCTGGTCATCTCCTCGATGAGGCTCTCCATGCTGGTGGCGGTGACGGTCCAGCTCTCGTTGCGGGTGTAGAAGCTGGAGAAAAAGGCCTCCGTCTCCTCCAGGAAGGCGGCGGTGTCGGTGCCGGCGGCGGCCACCACGGTGAAGTCCTGATAGCCCTCCCCCGTCTCGCCCAGCTTCTGCGCCGCGGCCAGGGGGATGTACATGCCGGTGACCGGGTCCTCGCCGGTCATGCTGAAGTAGCCGCTGTCGTCGTATTCATAGACGCCCGCCACATAGAAGGTGAGCAGTTTCTGGCCCACCGTGACCTGAAAGCTCTGGCCCAGCACCGAGGCGTCGGCGCGGCCGAAGAGCGTTTCGCAGGCAAGGTCGCTGACCACCGCCAGCTGACGCTCGCCGTCCGAGTCCTTGATGAAGCGGCCGCAGAGCAGTTCCAGACCGTTGGCGTCGGCGTAGTCGCCGTTCACCCCCGTCACCTGCACCGAGGCGGTATCCTCGCCGCTGCCCACTGTGCCCATGCCGAGGCTGCTCTCCAGCGCCACCGACTGGATGCTGTCGCCGTAGACGTCGGTGTATTCCTCCAGCATCGCGTCGGTGATGCGGTCCTCCTCGGAGGGCTGGGTCATGGCGAACATCCGCACCCCGCCGGAATCGCTTTCGGTCTTCTGCTGCAGGCTGACGGTGATGTTGTTCACGCCGAAGCTCTGAAGGCTGTCGGTGAGGGAGCCGGAGAGGGAGTCGCCCACCGTGACGATGGCGATGACCGAGCCGATGCCGATGATGATGCCCAGCATGGTGAGCAGGGCGCGCATTTTGTTGGCCCAGAGGCTTGTGAAAGCCATGCGGATGTTGTCAAGCATGACGGCCCGCCCCCTTTCGCTCACCGATGATGCGCCCGTCCTGCAGGGTGAGGATGCGCTGGCATTCCTCCGCCAGCTGCTGGCTGTGGGTGATGAGCACGATGGTCATGCCCTGGCGGTGCAGATCGCGGAAGATGTCCATCACGGTGCGGCTGGTGGTGGAGTCCAGCGCGCCGGTGGGTTCGTCCGCCAGAAGCAGCGCCGGCTCGTTCGCCAGCGCCCGGGCGATGGCCACCCGCTGTTTCTGGCCGCCGGAAAGTTCGTTGGGCTCGTGGGTGGCCCGTTCGCTCATGCCCACCTGCTCCAGCAGTTCCTTCGCCCGCTTTGCCCGCTGGCGGGCGGGCACCCGGGCGTAGAGCAGGGGCAGCTCCACGTTTTTCTGGGCGCTGGTGCGCCCGATGAGGTTGAAGGTCTGGAACACGAAGCCTATCTTGCGGTTGCGGATGTCGGAAAGGGCGCTGTCTTTGGCTTTGCCCACGTCCACCCCGTCCAGGACATAGCTGCCCTCGGTGGGGCGGTCCAGCACGCCGATGATGTTCATCAGGGTGGATTTGCCGCTGCCGCTCTCGCCCACGATGGCCACGAACTCCCCCTGATGCACCGTCAGGTCGATGCCGTGGAGGATCTCCAGTTCGTTGGGTTTGCCGATGTAATAGCGTTTGACGATGCCGTGCATTTCAATGATGGGCTGCTGCATCTCGTCAGCCTCCCATCCCGGGCCGGCCGCCGCCCATGTTGCCGCCACCGCCGCCTGCGGGCATGGTCGCGCCGCCGTCGGCGGGCGCGGCGATGACCACTTCGCCGCCGCCCATCATCATCATGTCAGAGGAGCCGCTCACCTCTTCGGTGGCCTCTTCCAGGCTGGCGGAGGCGCGCACGATCATCCCCTCTTCCAGGTCGATGCCGCTGATCTCGGCGTAGTAGTCGTTGGTGGCGCCCACCACCACCTGCACTTCTTCAAAGACCGGCTCGCCGTCCTCCTCGCCGGTGCGCACATAGATGACGGAGGTGCCGTCCTCCTTTTCCTCAATGGCGTCCAGCGGGACGGTGAACACGTTCTCGGTGGTGGACTGGATGATCTGCACCTTGGCGTTGGTGCCGATGAGCAGGCCGCTGTTCTCGTCGTCCACCGTCACCTCGGCGGAGAAGGTGCTGGAGGAGGAACCGCCGCCGGAGGCGGTGGGCGAGATCTGGGTGAGGGTGCCATTGATCTCGCCGTCGATCACGTCGCTGGTGATGATCGCCCGCATGCCCTCGCTGACGCTGTCGATGTCATACTCGGCGATGGAGATGGAGATCTTGAGGCTGTCGGTGTTCTGAATGGTGGCGGCAGCGCCCTCGATGACGCTGCCCACGGTGGCGTTCACCGCGGTGACTTTGCCGGCGGTCTCGGCCTTCAGGGTGCATTTTTCCAGCTGAGACTGCAGCTCTTCCAGCTCGTCGCTCTCGCCGGCTTTGTTGTAGTTTTCCAGAGCGGTGTCCCGGGTCTCCTCGGCGGTCTCGCTGGTCTTGACCGCGGTGTCGTAGGCGGTCTTTGCCTGCTCGTAGGCGCTCTCAGCCTGGGTGTAGGCGCCGGACAGGGCGTTATAATTGGAGGCGGACTGGGCGGTCTGCAGGTTGGCCTGGGCCGTCTGCAGCGCCTGCTCGGCGGTCTTGTACTCGCTGTTTGCCGTCTGCAGCGCGGCCTTTGCCGCCTCCTGCTCCGCCGTCAGGGCAAAGGTGGCCGGCTGTTCCCCGCCGTCGGGCTCCGCACTGGGCGCGGGTTCGGCACTGGGCGCGGGCGGGTCCACCGGGTCGCCGTTCGCGTCCACCGAGCCGCCCAGGGCAAGCCAGGCGTTCAGCGCCGCCTGCCGGGCGTTCAGCTTGGTCAGCAAGTCGGCATTGGCGGAGTCCACCGCCGCCTGATAGCCGCTCACCGAGGCGTTGGCGGCGTCGTAGGCGCTTTTTGCGGAATCCCGGGCGGACTCCTTTTCCTTCATGGTGTCGTAGGCCTTGCGCACGTTTTCCTCCGCTTCGGTGAGGCTGGCCTGGGCCTTTTCATACTGCTTTTGAGCGCTGGCCTTGGTCTCGGCCAGGCTCTCCTGCAGTTTTTGGATGCTCTCCTCCAGGTCGGAGGTGTCCAGGGTGCAGATGACGTCGCCGGCTTCCACCGAATCGCCCACCTGCACGTCCACCGTTTTGACGGTGTATTTCAGGTCGGTGGTCACGTTGGACACCTCGCTGCTCTGCACCGTGCCGGTGGCGCTGATGGAGTCTTCCAGCGTGCCCTTCTGCAGGGTGACGGTGCGCACATAGCTGCCGCCCACGGCGGGCAGCACGGCCCCGCGGCCGGCGCGCCGGGGCAGCAGAAGAGCGGCGGCCACGGCGGCCACCACCAGCAGCGCCAGAACGACCGCCGCCTTTTTGTGGCGGCCCGCAAAGGCGGCGACGCCCGCGCAGGCTGTCTTGATCTTATTCATACAACAATTCCCCCATGTTCTCTTTGTGCCGCCCGAAAAGGGCGAACGCTACGGTGTATTCTACGGGGAGATTGTGAAATCAGCCGGAAAAACCTGTGAAATTTCTGTGGAGGTGCACAAAAGGGCGCGTCCCCGAAGGGGGACGCGCCCTTTTCAGACTGTAGTTCAGCGGGGGCGGGCAGCCTTTTTGCGCCGTTTCGCGCTCCGGGCCGCCGCCAGCAGGACCGCCAGCGCCAGCAGCACCGCCGCCCCGATGAGCACGGGAGCGAAGGGGGCCAGCTGCTCCTTATAATAGAGCCACCCGCTGCGCCGGCAGGCGCTGCCGGTGACCAGCTCCACCGTTCCGACGCGCTCGCCGTCCACATAGACGGCGGCCCGCCCCGCCGCCTGCCCGGCCTCCACCGGGGCCTCCAGCGTTTGGGGCAGTTCCTCGGCCACCACCTCCACGGTGCTGTCGGCGCATTGCAGGGTGGTGAGGGTGGAGGCGGCGTAGAGGCTCACCGTCTCGCTCTCGGCGCACCATTTCACCGGCACGCTGGCCACGGGGGTCTCGGTGTTGGGCAGCTCCACCGGCCAGAAGTTCACCAGCGCCCAGTCGTAGAGATCGGCGGTGGTGTGAAACGCGTAGTTGAAGCCGTCTTCCGCCAGCTGGATGGGCGCGCCCATCACCACCATCAGCCAGGTCATGCCGCCCGACTCGGCGCTGGAGGCGAAGCACCGGCCCGCCTCGTCGGTGAAGCCGGTCTTGATGCCCCGGATGTAGGGGCGGTAGAGCGCCTGGTCCGGCAGCTGCATCACGTTGGTGGTGCCCACATAATAGGCCGCGCCCGCCGGGGCGTCGGCGCTTTTTGCCTCTGTGTGCAGGTTGGTGAGGGGCATCCAGTAGCCGGTCTGGGTGACCACCTCCATCAGCAGGTCGTTTTCCCGGAAGGCCCGGGCGATGAGGAACATATCCCAGGCGGTGGAGTGGTTGCCGTATTCCAGGCCGTAGAGGCCGTGGGCGCAGGTGAAGTTGGTGTTCTCGCAGCCCAGCTCGGCGGCCCGGGCGTTCATTTTGTCAAAGAAGGCCTGCATGTCCCCATTGCCCAGGTAATAGGCGATGGCGCTGGCGGCGTCGTTGCCGCTGGGCAGAAGGCAGGCATAGAGCAGGCTTTCCAGCGTGACCGTCTCGCCGATCTTCAGGTCCGCGTCCGAGCCGTTCTCCGCCTGGATGCGGTCGAACTCCGCCGCGAGGCCCTCGGGGATGGTGAAGGTCTGGGACAGGTCCTCGCCGCTCTCCGCCAGCAGCAGGCCGGTCATCATCTTGGTGAGGCTGGCGGCGGCCCGCTCCTCGTGAGCGTTCTTCTCGTACACCACGGTGTCGGTGTCCACATTGTAGAGCACCACCGCTTCGGCGTTCACCGCACCCTCCGGCGGTTCCCAGCCTGCGGCGGCGGAAAAAGCCATGGTCAGCGACACCGCAAGGGTCAGCGCCAAAGCCAGAAATCGTTTCATCACGTCCCGTTCCCTCCCGTTTTTCAGCTTCTTTCATTATACGGGAAGGAAGGCCGCCTTACAACCAACAAAAAATCCCGCCGCCCTTTGGGGGCGGCGGGAGGGGTTTACTAGTTTGCTTGTTCGGGCAGGGGCTGGCGGTTCAGAATTTCCATGAATTCCTCGCCGGTGATGCTTTCCCGCTCCATCAAAAAGGCGGCCAGCTCGTGGAGCTTGTCGATGTTCTCCTTGAGGATGTTGATGGCCTTTTCGTGGGCGCCCTTGATGATGGAGAGCACCTCTTCGTCGATCTTCTCGGCGGTGCCCTCGCTGCAGGCCAGGGTGGAGTCGGCGTTGAGGTACTTGCCGGCAGTGGTCTCCAGAGCCATCATGTCGAACTGGCGGCTCATGCCCAACCGGGTGACCATCGACCGGGCCAGGCGGGTGGCCTGCTCGATGTCGTTGGACGCGCCGGAGGTGTAGCTGCCGAAAATGAGTTCCTCGGCGGCGCGGCCGCCGGTGAAGGTGGCAATTTTGTTCAGCGCCTCCTCCCGGCTGAGGAGGTTCGTCTCCTCCTGGGGCACCTGCATGGTGTAGCCCAGGGCCCCGGAGGTGCGGGGCACGATGGTGATTTTCGTCACGGGGGCGCTGTTGGTCTGTTTGGCGGCCACCAGGGCGTGGCCGATCTCGTGGTAGGCAACGATGCGCTTTTCCTTCTGGCTGAGCACCTTGTTCTTGCGCTGGTAGCCGGCGATGACCGTTTCCACCGCTTCTTCCAGGTCGCTCTGGCGCACGATGCGCCGGCCGTTCTTCACCGCCAGCAGCGCCGCCTCGTTGACCATGTTGGCCAGCTCCGCGCCGGAGGCGCCGGAGGTGGCCCGGGCGATGGCCATGTAGTCCACGTTCTCGTCCATCATCACCTTGCGGGCGTGCACCTTCAGGATGGCGGCGCGGCCCTCAAGGTCGGGCAGTTCCACCGGGATGCGCCGGTCAAACCGGCCGGGACGCAGCAGGGCCTTGTCCAGCGTTTCGGGGCGGTTGGTGGCGGCCAGGATGATAACGCCCTTGGAGCCGTCGAAGCCGTCCATCTCGGTGAGCAGCTGGTTGAGGGTCTGCTCCCGCTCGTCGTTGCCGCCGATGCCTCCGGCGCCGTCGCGGCTTTTGCCGATGGTGTCGATCTCGTCGATGAACACGATGCAGGGGGCTTTCTGGGCAGCCTGGCGGAACAGGTCACGCACACGGGCCGCGCCCATGCCCACGAACATCTCCACGAACTCCGAGCCGGAGATGGAGAAGAAGGGCACATGGGCCTCGCCCGCCACCGCCTTGGCCAGCAGGGTCTTGCCGGTGCCCGGAGGGCCCACCAGCAGCGCGCCCTTGGGCAGGGTTGCGCCGATGCTGTTGTACTTGCCGGGGTTGTGCAAAAAGTCCACGATCTCGGCCAGGGCCTCCTTGGCCTCGTCCTGGCCGGCCACGTCGGCAAAGGTCTTGCCGGTCTGGGCCTCCACATACACCTTTGCGGTGGACTTGCCGAAGCTCATGGCGTTGGGGCCGCCCATCTTTTTGGACATATAGCGCATGAGCAGCTGCCCCGCCGCCACCATGACGATGACCGGCAGCACCACGCCGAACAAAAGGTTCATGGCGGGGGACGCCTGGGTGGGCACCACGCCGCCGTACTGCACCGCCTGCCCGTCGGGGCCGGTGGAGGACAGGATGCGGTCCACCCGGTCGGGGTCGCTGACGATAGCGGTCTGGCAGATGCGGTCCCGCCCGTTTTCGTCCTTCATCTGATAAGTGATGGTGCCGGCGGAGGAATCCTCCTCCACGGCCACCACCTTCCCCGCGTCCAGGTCGGAGAGGAACTGGTTGTAGGTCACTTCGGTCACCGCTCCCCGCATCATCTGGGGGAAGATGAGCCAGTTGAACACCAGCAGCGCCACCAGCGCGCCGATGCAGTAATAAAGAAGCACCTTGTTGGGGTTTTTGGGCCCGCGTGTCTTCATAAAACACCGCCTTCTCGGATAGATTTGCCCGCGCGGCGGGCACAAGGAATGGCGGCAAGCCGCCTTGTTTCATGTTTATAGCATATCCGCTCGATATGAAGAAACTATGAACGAAGATAAAATCTTTTTAGGGTGCAAAAAAAGCGGCCCCGGGAATCCCGGGGCCGCTTTTGCGGCTGATTTCAGGGAAGGGTGATCTGGCCCAGCGGGATGCCGCCGGCATAGTCCTCGAAGAAAAGGTCCAGGGTGCTGCTCTCCACCTCCGCCGGGTCCACCCGCAGCACCATGCTCACCGGGGCGGTGCAGCCCTGGGGCACCTTGGGCCGCAGGGTGTAGGCGGCCTCGCTGTCGGCGGCGAAGTCAAAGCGGGCGGCCCACTTGTCGCCCTTCTCCGGGACGATGCTGAAGGCGTATTCGTCCAGATCCACCGCCCGCTGGCTGTTGTTGGTCAGCTCAAAGCTCACCTGATAATAGTCATAGAAGGTGTCGCCCCACTCGGGGGTGTCGATGGCGGTCACGCTGAGGGCGTCGGCGCTCACGTTCCAGTCACCGGCGTAGCGGGCGTCGTCCAGCCCGGCCATGCCCACCACGAACCGGGCCGCGGCGGCGGCCAGCGCCAGGGCGGCCAGCGCCCACATCAAAAAGCCCGGACGGCTGTTCTCTCGTTTCATTCGCCGCTCACGCTCCCTTCCTCCACCGTCAGCGCAATGCCGGTCATGGCCACTTCGCTGATGTCATAGTCCCGGTCAAGACTCTGGCACTGGAGCCAGAGGGTGCACTCTCCCGCCCCCTGGGGGATCAGGAAATAGAGCCAGCCCTCGTCCATGGAAGAGCCCTGCAGGGCATAGGGGTCCAGCGCCTCGGCCGCCAGCTCCGGGTAGAACTGCTCCAGGTCGTAGGTCTGGACGGCGGGATACCAGACGTCCCCCGCCTGCAGATAGGCGTCGGAGGCCCAGTCGGAGCGGTAGTCCTGCTCCTTGTCCACCTCACACCAGACCCGCACCAGTTCGCTGCCCTGTTCCACGCCCCGCACCTCGCCCAGGGTCTCGGCGGCGCCCACCAGCACCTGACGGCCGGCGGGTCCGAAGCCGAAGGCTTCGTTCTGGGCCGCGCTGGTCACTGCGGCGGCGGGCACATAGGAGGCTTTCGACTGCCCGGCTTTGGCGGCTCCGGTGACCAGCGGGAAAATCACGCACTCCGCCCCGAACACCGCCAAAAACAGCAGGAACAGCACCAGAGCCGTCCGGCTGGTGCGCCGGCGCGCCGGCGCGGGCGGGGTCCACAACACCTCTTCCTCTTCGGGGGCGGGCTGAGCCGCCTCGGGGGCATAGGCCTCCGGCGGAGCCTCGTTGTAGCGCCCGCAGTAGGGGCACACGCCCTCCGACGCCGCCGGGTCGTAGCGAAGGCCGCAGTTGGAACACAATATCTTCATCGCCTTGTCTCTCCCCTTTTTCGGGCGCATCCATCCGCAGAGTCCGCGCCCGCCGCCCGCAGGGCGGCTTTTTCTTTATTATACCGTTCTCAGCAGTCGTTCACAAGAGCTTCCAGCACCGCACGCAGCGCGGTCAGCGGCGCTTCGCCCCGGTCCACCCGCACCGCCAGATAGGGCTTTGTGCCCGCGTTCACCATCACCCGGCCGGGCAGCGCCGCCGTGGCGGCCTTGATGGCGGCGGGGGTGAGCTTGTCGGAATAGAGCAGCAGGGTGTCCCGCTTCTGGCCGATTTCATACACCCCCGCCTTGGCCGCCGTGACCCGGATGAGGGAGATGTCCACAAGGCCGGACACGCTCTTTGGTACATCGCCGTAGCGGTCGATGAGTTCGTCCAGCACGTCGGAGGCGTCCTCGGCGGTCTCGATGGCGGCGATGCGCTTGTAGGCCTCGATGCGGCCCGCCGCTTCGGGGATGTAGCTGTCGGGGATGTAGGCGTCCACCGTGATGTCGATGAGGCAGTCCGCCTTGTCCGGCGGCGGGGCCTCGCCCTTGGCCAGCGCCACCGCCCCGGCGAGGATCTTCATATAAAGGTCATAGCCCACCGCCTGCATGTGGCCGTGCTGGCTCTGGCCCAGAAGGCTGCCCGCGCCCCGAATTTGCAGATCGCGCATGGCGATGCGGAAGCCGGAGCCGAAGCTGGTGAACTCCCGGATGGCGGAAAGGCGCTTTGCCGCCACGTCGGTGAGCACCTTGTCCCGCCGGAAGGTGAAGTAGGCGTAGGCCTTGCGGCCGGAGCGGCCCACCCGGCCCCGAATCTGATACAGCTGGGCCAGGCCCATGCGGTCGGCGTCCTCGATGATGAGGGTGTTGCAGTTGCGCACGTCCACGCCCGTCTCGATGAGGGTGGTGCACACCAGCACGTCAATTTCCGCGTCCAGCAGCTGCCGCCACACCTTGCCCAGCTGTTCCTCGGTCATCTTGCCGTGGGCAACGCCCACCCGGGCGCCGGGGGCCATGCGGCCCACCATGGCGGCGGTGGCCTCGATGCTGTCCACCCGGTTGTGCAGGTAATAGACCTGCCCGCCCCGGGCCAGCTCCTTTTTGATGGCCTCGGCCACGATGACCGGGTCGTACTCCATCACATAAGTCTCGATGGGCTGGCGCTCCACCGGCGGCTCCTCGATGGTGCTCATGTCCCGGATGCCGCTCATGGCCATGTTCAGGGTGCGGGGGATGGGGGTGGCCGAGAGGGTGAGCATATCCACCCCGATGAAGGCTTCTTTCAGCTTTTCCTTGTGCTTGACGCCGAAGCGCTGTTCCTCGTCGATGATGACGAGCCCTAAGTCGTGGAACTTGATGTCGTCGCTGAGCAGCCGGTGGGTGCCCACCACGATGTCCACCGTGCCGGCCCGCAGGCCCTTGATGGTCTCCTCCTGCTGCTTTTTGGTGCGGAAGCGGGAGAGCAGCCCCAGCTGGATGGGGAACGCCTCCATCCGGGCCAGCATATTGCTGTAGTGCTGCCAGGCCAGGATGGTGGTGGGGGCCAGAATGGCGCACTGCTTGCCGCCCATCACGCACTTGAAGGCCGCCCGCAGGGCCACCTCCGTCTTGCCCACGCCCACGTCGCCGCAGAGCAGCCGGTCCATGGGCCAGGGGTTCTCCATGTCCTTTTTAATTTCAGCGGCCGCCGCCAGCTGGTCGGCGGTCTCGTCGTATTCAAAGCGGGTCTCAAAGTCCCGCTGCCAGTCGCCGTCCGGCGGGAAGGCGGTGCCCTTGGCCTGCTGGCGCTTGGCGTACAGGGCGATGAGCTCCTGGGCCATCTCGGCGGCGGCCGCCTTCACCTTGCGGCGGGTGCGGGTCCACTCCTGGCCCCCCAGCCGCGCCAGCTTCACCTTTTCCTCGTCGCCGGGGGCGGTGTAGCGGCTGAGCAGGTCCAGCTGGGTCACCGGCACATACAGGGTGTCGCCCTTGTCGTAGAGCAGTTTCAGATAGTCCTTCACCACGCCCTGCACTTCCAGCCGCTGGATGCCGGTGTACATGCCGATGCCGTGGTTCTGATGCACCACATAATCGCCGGGCGTGATGTCGGTGAGACTGGAAAGGGCGTTTTTATCCTTCTTGCGGGCGGGCTTTTTCTTTTCGCTCTCCCCCGCCCGGCGGCTGGTGAGCAGGGCATAGCGGGCAAAGGGGTACTCCGCGCCGGCGCTGGTGTGGCCCACCCGCACCGCCACCGCCCCGGGGCTGGCCACCATGTCTTTGGCGGTGCCCGCCCGGAAGCCCTTGTTCACCAGGTCCTTGGCCAGGGCCGCGGCGGCGCGCTCGGTGCCCGCCAGCAGGTCCACCGCGTAGCCCTGGCGGGTGAGGTTTTCCAGATCCTCCGCCAGCGCGGCCACCTCGCCGGAGAAGGGCGGGCGGGCGTGGGCGGGGGCGTTGATGATCTCTTTCAGTTTCAGCCCCGGCATGGTGCGGGCAAAGTTCTCGCAGCAGAAGCTGGCGTTTTTCTGGGCGGCCGCCAGCAGGCAGGGCATGTCCTCATAGAGCACGTCCAACCCGGGGCAGAGCACCCCCTCCTCATAGAGGCCTTTCAGCTCCTCGCTGCGGCGGAAGGCGGCGGCCTTCTGGGCCTCCCGGATGGCGCTGGGCTCCTCCAGCATCAGGATGGGCTCGTCGAAGTAGTCCAGCAGGGTAGCTGGCCTTTCGTAGCGCACGCCCATGTATTTGTCCAGCGCCTCCGGCACAAGGCCGGCGTCCAGCTGGGCAAGGTCGCCTTCCATGGCCTTTTCCATGGCGGCGGCCCGACGGCCCTTCTCCTTGGCCAAAGCGCTGCGCAGGGCCGCGGCGGTCTCGGGGGCGGAGCCGAACAGCACCTCCCGGGCGGGGCTGATGTGCAGCTTTTCCAGCTCGCCGTCCCGCCGCTGGCTGAGCACGTCGAAGGTGGCCAGGGTGTCTATTTCGTCGCCCCAGTATTCGCACCGGGCGGGGCTTTTGGCCTCGGGGGGCCAGATGTCCACGATGCCGCCCCGCACGCTGAACTGGCCCGGGCCCTCCACCTGGCCCCGCCGGTGGTAGCCCGCGTCAAAGAGGCGCTCCTCCAGTTTGGTCAGGGGCAGCTCCAGCCCGGGTTTTAAGGTCAGGGTGTTGCAGCAGAACTCCTCTCTGGGCATGGTGTACTGCAAAAGGGCCTCCACGGGCACGCACACTGCCGAAAGGCGTTCGCCCACCAGATCGCCCAGCACCGCCAGCCGCCGGTATTCGTATTCCCGCCCGGCGCCCTCGATGGGCCGCAGCAGAAAATCCCGGGGCGGGAACACCGCCGCCGGAAGGCCGAAGGCGCTGAAATCGGCGGCGAGGCGGGTGGCCTCGGCCTCGCCGGGGGTCACCGCCAGCAGGGGGCGGTGGCTGTCCTGCGCCAGCAGCGCCAGCATCTGGGCCCGGCCCGCCGGGGGCAGGCCGAAGAGAGCCGCCGGGCCTTTCACGGCCAGATGGCTTTTGAGCTTTTTGTATTCCGCAGTGGTTTTGAGGACGTCGAACATGGGGTTCCCTTTCTGAAAACAGCCGTTTTCGGGCAACAGGCAGCGCCCCGTCGGGCCTTGCCCGGCGGGGTGCGCGTTTTTTCTATGCTTCTATTGTAGCGGCAAACCCGGTCGAACGCAAGGGAAAAGCGCCGTTAGCCGGGGTGGCATAAGAAAACGGCGGTTCTGCCGTAGGATTTTGGCGCATAAAACACGCAGAGCGGCTCCCCAAGCCACCAAGGCTTGAGGGGCCGCTCTTTGTGCTTTTTTCATCCAAAATCCTGGGGCAGAACTGCGCAGCACCAGGAAGCGAGCGATTTTGATGGGAGCGCAAGGAAAAGCGCCGCAGGCACCCTTGGTGGTTGTCAAGGCGCTTTGACGCCGCTATACCGCAAAAGCGCCCGCTTCCCGGCGCCGTTTTCTTACGGCACCCCGGCTTTATTCCGGGCAGTTCCACCGCGCCCCACTTGCCCTCGGTCTTTACCCAGAGCAGGCCGCCGAAGGCGGGGGCGGCGTCCTCCACCTC
>NZ_DBFNWJ010000032.1:0-23972 GCF_048426865.1 Candidatus Allofournierella merdipullorum | reverse complement strand
GGGGGTGGCTTCCAAAAGCACCGTTTGCGCCGGCTGCCGCTTTTCGATGCAGCGCAAAAGCAGCTTGACGCTGGTCTTTGCGATCTGGGCGGCGGGCTGGACCATGGTGGCCAGCTGAGGGTTGTAGAACCGGGCCATGGGAATGCCGTCGAAGCCCAGCAGCGAGATGTCTCCCGGAACGGTGAGCCCCGCGTCCAGAATGGCACGGGCCGCGCCGATAGCGGTCACATCGCTCATGGCGAACACCGCGCTCACCCGGCTGCCGCTGTCCAGAAAGGTCTTCATGGCGGTGTAGCCGCCGTCCATGCTGAACTCCGCCTGCAAAAACCGGTCGGGGCCGAAGGGGATGCCGTGAGCCTCAAAGCTCTGGCGCGCGCCCTCCAGGCGCATCTTGCCGGGGCTGGAGCGCTCGGGGTCAGTGCCCAGCACCAGGATGTCTCGATGGCCCCGCTCCACCAGATAGTCGATGGCGGCGCTGCCGGCGGCTTTGTCGTCCACGCCCACCATGGAGAGGTTCTCGAACCGAAGCTCGTCGCTCACGGTGGTGGCCAGCACACAGGGCAGGTCGATCTTGGCAAACCCTTTGCGGAAGTTGCGGCTGTCGCCTCCCAGAAAGATGATACCCCGGGGTTTCAGCTCCCGGCACACCCGCTGGGCGGCGGCCACCTCATCGGCGGTCTCGCCCACATACTCCACAACACCCTCGTAGCCTGCTTCGCCCACCAGCCGCTGCAATTCTACCAGCATGCCCGCGAAGAAGATGTTGGAGGTACCGCGCACGATGAAGGCTACGCTCTTGGCCTGTTGGCGCTTGAGCTGACGGGCGTTGGCGTTGGGCACAAAGCCCTTTGCCGCCACGATGGCGGCGATACGGCGCTTGGCTTCCTCGCTCACGTCCGGATGGTCGTTCAGTGCTCGGGAGACGGTGCTGATGGCGTAGCCGCTTTCCCGGGCAATGTCCTTGATGGTCAAAACGGCATCACCCTCGCTTTCCCGGCGGAATGCTCTTCAAAAAACGTTGCCGGAAACGTTTCCGTATGCGTTTATTATATCTGCTTGCTTGACAATTCGCAAGGCTTTTAAGTAATTTTCATCGATATGTATGCATCTTTTACGGTTCTTTTGTGCAGTTCGCTTATATGTATGGGTATGAAGTGGACGAGACATATCTAGTTAGAATGTCCCAACGATTGCGCTTTTCCAACATAGAAATTTGCTTTTGCATGGAAACGCCAGACAAATGTGCTCCCACAGGAGAACGTGCGACATCAGATGCTATCGTGGTTGGGAAAAAGACTTCTCGTTATATACCAGTAGCACGGACCCCCTCAAAATTTCACCATTCCAAAAAGAAATTCAAAAGTTTGGAAATTTTGACTATGGAACGGTCGTAAAAAAGCCCCTCGTTATATATCAGTAGCTGAGAGCCCCGAAAACGAAACACCTCCCAAGGAAAAGAGATAAAGTTTGGAAAATTTGACGGGGAGTTGACTACAGAAAAAAGCCCTCTCGTTATATACATGTAACACGGCCTCCTCAAAACGCTCACCCTTCCAAAAATATATTTGGAAGTTTGGTGATTCTGATATATCTTATGGCCCCAAGCGTTTTTGCCATCTGTAAGGAAGCCTAATTAGGCTTCCCTTTTCTTTTTGAAGAGACTTGCCAGTGACACTCACCAGCTTCGAAATACCCTGAGTGCAGTTGCTCGCTGCGGCTATATGAACAGCGCAGCGCCGGCCAAAGGAACAGCACCTGCGGCCCGCAAACCTCGCAAAACCGCCATAAACAGCGATTCGGACAGTATATCCACCATCCCAAAGCCTCCGAAAGATACAGTTTGTGATACACTCAGCATACAGAGCCAAATTACAACCAGTCCATTGCCGTTTATGGGGATGCTGCGCTTTGTTCGTTCCAGCGGGTAATATGATACATGGGTCCTCCCTTCAGTGGCCAGGAGGAGGATTGCCGAAAACCGTGTGAGCAGGGAAACAAAAAAGAGCCGCATGAACAAAGGCTTCGGGAAAACCCGAACACCTGCTCACACGGCCCTGGTAGTCTTGGCTTTGAAAAGCCAGCTCCTGATCACTCGTTGTTTGCTATTCAGTTGTGGATCGTCTGTTGGCTATGGCCTCCGATTCTTGCTTTTGAGATGACATAGGCATAATAAGATATGCAATACTTTTTGCAAGATGGTCAACTTGAAAACTTGAGACAATACTTTCTAATACCTAATCCATCTCGTTGTTTTTTATATTAAGGGGATTGCCTGGGGGTACAGCTTTCGGCGAGCCAAACGAGTTGGGATTGCTGTATGTGTCAATAGGAGGGTCACGGCCGGTAGGGCGTAGTGGCGTTGCATACCAGCCGGGGCAGGGTAGCGTAGGTCTGTGCCAGCAGTTCCGGGCGCTTGAGCACCCGCAGCATCATGGCCCCCGCGGTGCGGCCCAGGTCGTGCACGTCGATCTGCACGAAAGTGGGCAGCGGGTCCAGCACGGTGGAATAGGGGTAACGGTCGAAGGTGATGAGCGCCATCTCCTCCGGGATGTTCAGCCCCTGCTTCGCGGCCACCTGGTACAGCCCGAAGGACAGCAGATTGCTGCCGCAGATCACCGCGTCGGGGCGTTGCTGCATGCTGAGCAGCCCGAAGGCGGCGTGGTAGCTGCCTTCCAGGTCTGCGGTGGTGTGGAGGATCCAGTCCTCCCGCACCGGCACACCGGCCTCCTGCATGGCGATGCGAAATCCCCGCAACCGCAGATAAGCGATCTCATCGGTGGTGCCCTCCGTCAGGAAACCGATGTTCCGATAGCCCCGCTCCAGAAGATGCTCTGCCGCGATTTGCCCGCCCAAAATCTGGTTGGTGTCCACCCAGCACAGCCGGGAGCCATCCCCCGGGTGACCGATGAGGATGTGGGGGAATTTGCGGCGCACCAGCAGGGCGGAGATGTTTTTGTCGATGGCGGCCCCGTGGACGATCATGCCGTCCGCCAGCTTTTGCAGGATGATCTGCTCGGCGGTGCTGCCGGGCACCTCTTCGAGACAGGTGTCCATGATGGTCAGAGTATAGCCCTTTTCGCTCAGGGCGCTCTGCACCCCGCAGAGAATGTCGAACATGTGGGGGTTTGTATAGGCGATGTCGGCGGGCAGGCTGGTCAGGTAGATGATGTTCCGGGTGGCCCGCCGTGCCAGGCTGGCCGCCCGGCTGTTGGGGGCATACTCCAGCTCCCGCATCACCTGCTCTACCCGGCGGGTGGTCTCCTCCGAGATGCCGGGGTGATGGTTGAGGATTTTGGAGACGGTGGCCACCGAAACGCCTGCCCGGGCGGCCACGTCCTTGATGGTGATGGGCATGGGGTACTCCCCTTTCCTGTGTTTGGTAAATCCATAGTATAACGGTTACCTAAAAAATGCAAGAGAATTGCCTATTAAAATTTGAAATTTCTGGACAATACTGCTAAGATTTAAGAAGAAATCAGGGCATAAATCCGGAATTTATCCCGAACAGGAGAAAAAATCAGGTAAGCGTTTTCACATTGAAAAAGGAGGAGACACCATGAAAAAGGCAATTTCCCTTTTGTTGAGCGCGGCTCTGGCGCTGGGGATGCTGGCCGGTTGTGGCCAGACGCCCTCCAGCGCGCCCCAAAGCGGCAGCGCGGCGGCGCCCGGCAGTGAGACGGCCACGGAGCCGGTCACCATCAAGATCTGGCACGACGGCGACGAGGCCATCATGCAGACCATTGCCGACACTGTGAACTCGCAGCTTTCCGGCGACAACATCACGGTGACGTTTGAGAAAAAGACAGGCCTTTCCGACCAGCTGAAGCTGTACGGAAGCGACGCGGCGAACGGCCCGGACATGTATTTCTACGCCCATGACTCCCTGGGCACCTTTGTGGCCATGGACATTCTGGCTTCCCTGTCGGAGGTAGCGGGCGCAGATGTGCTGGCAGACGCCCTGCCGATGACGGTGGAAGCCGGCCAGATCGGCGGCGAGCAATACTTCCTGCCCGTGTATTTTGAGACGCTGGTCTTTTTGTATAACAAGGCGTTGTGGCAGGGGGATATCCCCACCACCACCGAAGATCTGTATGCTTATATGCAGGCCAACACCGACACGGCGGCAGGCACCTATGCTGTGGTCAACCAGCACTCCACCGCCTACAACGTATCCCCCTTCATCAACGGGTTTGGCGGCTATATCCTGAACGAGGAAGGCCAGCCGGGGCTCAACGATCCCAAGACCATCGAAGGGGTGGAATACAATAAAAAGTTCGCAGCGCTGCAGGCGGACGGCGACTATAACACCGTGACCACCCTGTTCAATGAAGGCAAAGCAGCCGCAATCATCGGCGGGCCGTGGCTGGTCTCCGGCATCCGGGACGCGGGCATCGATTTTGGCGTGGCCTCCCTGTCCGACATGACGCTTCCCAACGGCAACCCGCTGGCGCCCTACGCCGGTGTGCAGGGAGTCGGTGTGCTGAAGACCGGCGCCGAGGCGCACCCCGAGGCCATCGGCAAGGTGCTGGCGGCGCTGGCCTCCCCCGAGGTGGGGGTGGCGCTGGCCAAGTCCTCCGGCTGCGCCCCTGCCAACAGCAAGGCCTATGAGGACCCGGAAGTGGCGGCGGACGAGCTGATCGTGGCCATCCAGAAGACGGCAGAGACCGCCCAGCCTATGCCCAACATCCCCGAGATGGGCGTGCTGTGGGGCCCGGCGGAGAGCTTCCTGGTGGCGGTGAACAAGAGCGGCGAAGATGTGGCCACTGCCGCCGAGACGGCCCAGCAGGCCGCGCTGCAGGCCATTGCCGACATGCAGTAAAATCAGAATCCGAAACCCGCGCGGGGACGGCAGGTTTGCCGTCCCCGCTTGTGGGGTAAAAAGGTGGTGGCGTTATGCGCAAAAAGCCGTGGCTGTACAGTGCTCCGGCACTTCTTCTCATCCTGATCGTGGTGGTGTTCCCCATCGGGTACACCGCCTATATCTCGCTGACCAACATGAACCTGTATCACTGGGCGGATTTCCGGGTGATCGGTTTGTCCAATTATGTGCGGGCTCTGTTCAAGTTCGATTCCGGTTTTCTGGGGGCGCTGTTTACCACATTGCTCTGGACGGTGGTGAACATGGCCCTGCAGCTGTTCTGCGGGTTTTGGATCGCCCTGGGGCTGAACGCCAAGGGTCTGCGCCTGCGCCGGCTGTATAAAACACTGCTGATGCTGCCCTGGGCCATGCCGGCCTATGTGTCCATCCTGCTGTGGCGGGTGGGGATATTCAACACCGAGTTTGGCCTGCTCAACCAGTGGCTCACGGCGCTGGGGCTGCCGAAGTACAGCATCCTGGACAACACGGTCACTGCCTTTCTGGCCTGCCTTGCGCTCAATCTCTGGATGGCGCTGCCCTTCATGGTCGCCACCATTGACGGCGCATTGCAGAGTGTGGACGCCAGCCTGTACGAGAGCGCCACACTGGACGGTGCGGGTTTTTTTCCAGAAAGTGCGCTTTATCACCGTGCCCGGCATCCGGGCCATCATCGCCCCCGCTGCGGTGATGACCACCTTCATCACCTTCAAGCAGTTTGACATTGTGTATCTTCTCACCCAGCAAAAGGGGTACATGACCGGAGCCAATTTGAACACCGTCATCACCTATGCCTACCAGAACGCCTTCGTTTCCAACAACTACGGCCTGTCCAGCGCGGTGAGTATGCTGTTGTTTGTGCTCATCATCCTGTTTTCACTGGCCACCAACCGAAGCCTGCGGGAGGAATGACCTATGGATAAAAACAGAAAAAAGCGGACGCTGGGCATCCTGAGGCTGACGGTGCTGAACGGGGCGTTCCTGCTGCTTTGCCTGGCAGCACTGGTGCCGGTGCTCTATGCGCTCACCCTCTCTTTCAGCGGCAGCGGCGCGGCGCTCTCTTCGCGCTTTTCCTTCTGGCCCACCCAGCCCACTTTGGAAAACTATCGGGCGATTTTGTTTGACGAGCCGTTCCTTTTGTGGTTCCGCAACTCGGTGATTTTGAGCGTGGGCACCGTATTCTTTTCTATGCTCTGCGCGGTGCCGGCGGCCTACGCCTTTTCCCGCTGGCGGTTTGCCGGCCGGCGGTTTACATTGAAGCTGCTGCTGGTGCTCAATGCCTTCCCGCAGATCTTGTCGATGTTCGCCCTCTTCCGGGTGCTTAAGACCATCGGCCTGCTGAACACCCACGGAGGACTCATCCTGATCTACGCGGGCTCCATGTGCGTGTTCGCCTTGTGGAACATGAAGGGATATTTCGACACCATCCCGGTGGAGATCGAGGAGGCCTCCCGCATCGACGGCGCCAGTGACCGGCAGATGATCCTGCGCATTGTGCTCCCTTTGGCCAAACCGGCCATCGTGGTCACCTGTGTGATGGTGCTCATCACCGTGTGGAATGAGTATCTTTTCGCCACCACCTTTTTGCTGGACAGCACCAGCTACTCCCTGGCGGGCGGGCTGTATCAACTGCAATCCAACGACTACAGCCGCAGCTGGCCTCTCTTCTCGGCAGCGGCGGTTCTGGTGTCGCTGCCCATTCTGGCGGTGTTCTTTAAGATACAGAAATACATGGTCTCCGGCCTCACCGCCGGTGGCGTGAAGGGATAGGTGACGGCTTTGTGATAGATAAGGCAGCGATTCTTCATATCCCCTGTTCAGAGTATGCCTATCCCCTGGACGAGGAGACCTTCTGCGTGCGGCTGCGGGCTGGGCGCAGGGATCTGGTCAGCTGCGAGCTGTATGTGGCAGACCGGGCCTGTGAGACCACCCCCATCCGCTTTGAGGGCCTGCCCATGGAGCGCATTGCCCGGGATGAGCGATTCGACTTTTTCCAAGCGGTCTTTCCCATCCGTCATACCCGCCTTTGTTACTATTTCCGCCTGCAGGGTCAGGAGGAATGGACCTATTATTACGGCGACATCTTCACCCGGGAACTGGCCGACCTGCAGATGGAGGGAAACTGGGTAGACGGGCGCAGCGAATACTTTCAGTACCCGGCCATCCTGCGCACCGAGATCGCCCGGCCACCCAAGTGGATGAACACCGCCTGTTTTTACAACGTCTTCCCGGACAGCTTCGCAGACGGCTCCGAGGCGTTGGCCGGCTCGGCGAAGAGTGGCGGACGGCTGGGCGGCACCCTGCGGGGCGTGACGGAAAATCTGGACCACATCGCCCGGCTGGGGTGCAACGGCCTGTATCTGAATCCGATCTTCACCGCAAAGAGCTACCACAAATACGACACCATCGACTATTACCATGTGGACCCCTGCTTCGGCACCGACGATGACCTGCGCGCTCTCGTTCAAAAGGCCCACAAAATGGGGATGCGGGTGGTGCTGGACGGGGTGTTCAACCATAGCGGCACCGGCTTTTTTGCCTTCCAGGACGTGTTGAAGCGTGGAGCGTCGTCGCCCTATTTCCACTGGTATGACTTCGTTCCGCCAACGGGTCCCGGGCTGGACGAGCAGGGCCACCCCAATTACGCCTGCTTCGCCTATGTGCCGGAAATGCCCAAGCTGAACACCGCCAATCCTCAGGTGCAGGCCTATTTTGCAGAGGTGGGCCGCTACTGGGTGGAAGAATTCAGGGTAGACGGCTGGCGGCTGGATGTGGCCAATGAGATATCCAAGGAGTTCTGGCGGGTCTTTCGCCGGGCGGTGAAGGCCGCTGACCCCGATTGTGTGCTTATCGGGGAGGTGTGGGAGAACGCCCGGGACTGGCTGCGGTACGATCTGCTGGACTCGGTGATGAACTACGATTTCCGCCGCCATTGCCGGGACTTCTTTGCCCTGGACCGCATCGACGCGGCTGGCTTTGCCGCCCGGGTGACCAATATGGTGCTGCGCTACCCGGAACCCTATTTGCGCGCCCAGCTGAACCTGCTGGACAGTCACGATGTCTGCCGCTTTCTGTCCCTTTGTGGAGGCGATGAGCGACGGATGCGGCTGGCGGTGGTGTTTCAGATGCTCTTCCCCGGCGCGCCTTGTGTCTTTTACGGCGATGAGGCCGGTCTGACCGGCGTCACCGAGCCGGAATACCGCCGCCCCATGGACTGGGAAAACGCGGAGGGCAGCTGGTTTGATTTTTACCGGCAGGTAGCAGGTCTGAGGGCAAAATACCTGAACGGTACCGAACGGTTCACCGTTCTCGCGGCGGCGCCTCAAAGCCGCCTGTTCGGTTATGCGCTGGAGCGGGAGGGGCTTTGCCTCACCGTCTGGCTGAATGCCGGCGACACGCCCTGCCCGCTGCCAGAGGCGAAGGAGGCAGAGCGGCTGTGGGAACAGAATGCTTCTCATGATGCCCTGGGGCCCTGGGGCTTTCGGGTGTGCCGGCAGGCCCGGCGGCTCGCCGCTCTGAGCAACTGACACAAAAACCGCATGGCGGCATCTTGGATGCCGCCATGCGGTTTTTCCTGTCCTTATCCTGCGTTCAGGGCAAATGTTTTGAGAATGTGCGCTTTGCCCCTGCACGACAATCTGTGTCGTTGCCGCTTCTGTATCAGCGGATGGCATTGAAGATATGGCACTGAGTTAGCTGCAATGCATTTATATTGGTTATAAAGGCTTCTTCGGAATGGGAGTCGATGTCGATGAGACATTGATCTTTACAAGTCATAACTCCAGCAAATGTTCCTTTGGCCGATGCGGATACAAGCAGTTTGGGGGTTAGGGGATAATAAACAATCGTATCCGTATCGAGAAGACCACTTGCAAATGGTGTAGCACAAAATAAAGCAGCACCGACCGCGGGAGGGCCGGTGCTGCTTTCGTGTTTTTACAGTGATTGCCCGGTTTGCTGCAGATAGACCGCGCACTCCCAGGGGCGCAGGGCCTCCTCCGCCGGGCCGCCGGCGTAGTTGGCCAGTGCCGGCGGGTGTTCCGTGCGCCCGCGCAGCAGCGGGCAGGGGGCGGTTTCGCCGCTGAAATTGCAGAGCACCAGGGCCTGTTCCCCGTTCAGGGTGCGGGTGTAGGCGTAGACCTGCTGGCTGTTTGGCAGCTGCAGGGCGTAATGGCCGTAGAGCAGGGCCATGCTGCTCTTGCGCAGAGCCAGCAGCTTGCGGTAATAGTGGTAAACGGAGTCCGGATCGGCCAGCTGGGCCTCGGCGTTCAGAAAGGGGTAGTCCGGGTGCAGCGGGATCCAGGGGGCGCCTGTGGTGAACCCGCCCTGGGGCGCGGCGCTCCAGGGCATGGGGGCACGGGCGTGTTCCCGGCTGATGTAGTTCACCGTTTCCATCACGTCCGCAAGGCGGGCGCCGTGGGCCAGCCGGTCGGCGCAGTTGCCCCGGGTCTGCACATCGTCGATCTCTTCCAGGCAGGTGAAGCGACGGTTCACCAGACCCAGCTCCTCCCCCTGGTAGATGTAGGGCGTGCCCTGCATCAAGAAAAGGCAGGTGGCCAGCATCTTGGCGGAACGGACGCGGTTTTCCTCGCTGCCGGCGTCCCCGAACCGGGAGACGCTGCGGGGTTGGTCGTGGTTTTCCCAAAAAAGGGCGTTCCAGGCCTTGCCGTCCAGCTCCGTCTGCCAGCGGGTCATGACATCTTTGATGTCCGCCAGCTTCCAGCAGCGGCGGGCGCTCCACTTGTCCCGCTCGCCCCCGTCCACGTCCATCAGGTCGAACTGGAAGGCCATCTTCAGCTCTTCGGTCTCAAACCCGGCGTATCGGCAGGCCAGTTCCGGGGTGTTCCCGGCGTTTTCGCCCACGGTCAGGCAGTCGTAGCGGCTCAGCACCCGCCGGTTCATCTCCCGCAGGTATTCATGCACCCGGGGCCCGTTGGCACACTGGGGCGACGGGTTCCCGTAAAGGCCGTCCGGCCGCAGAGGCCCGTCGGCAAAGCCACCCTTGGAGATAAGGCTGATCACGTCCATCCGGAACCCGTCGATGCCCTTTTGAAACCAGAAGTCCATCATCTCGAAGACCGCGTCCCGCACCGCCGGGTTCTCCCAGTTCAGGTCCGGCTGCTGGGGCGCGAAGAGATGCAGGTAATACTGGCCGGTAGCCTCGTCCTGCGTCCAGGCGGAACCGCCGAAATTGGCCCCCCAGTTGTTTGGCGGACCGCCATTCACGCCGTCCCGCCAGATGTACCAGTCCCGCCGGGGACTCTGGCGGCTTTGGCGGCTCTCGATGAACCAGGGGTGCCGGTCGGAAGTGTGGTTCACCACCAGGTCCATCACCAGACGCATCCCCCGGCGGTGAACTTCTTCCAGCAGACGGTCAAAATCCTCCATGGTGCCGAAAACCGGGTCGATGGCCCGGTAGTCGCTGATGTCATAGCCGTTGTCCACCCCGGGGGAGCGGTAGACCGGGTTGAGCCAGAGGACATCCACCCCCAGCTGCTGAAGATAGTCCAGCTTTTGCAGGATCCCCGGCAGGTCCCCTACCCCGTCGCCGTTTGAATCGCAGAAGCTGCGGGGATAGATCTGATAGACGGCCGCCTCCTTCCACCAGGCGCGGGCAGGCTGTTCCAGTTTCAAACCGCCGCCCCCCTTTCAGCCCCGCAGGACCGCGGGCAGGGCGGTCACGTCCTCCAGCCGGTAAGCGGGGGCAAAGGGCCAGTCGGCCCCGCCCACGCCGGCGCAGTCCATGCCGGCGGCCCGGGCGGCTTGCAGCCCGGCGGGGGCGTCCTCCACCACCAGGCAGACCGCCGGGGGCAGGCCCAGCATCTCCGCGGCTTTTAAAAACACCTCCGGGTGCGGCTTGGACCGGACGATCTGGGTGCCGTCGCAGACGGCGTCGAAGTATTGCCCGGCCTCCAGCCGCTCCAGGATGAACCGGGCGTTTTTGCTGGAGGACCCCACCGCCAGCTTCAGCCCGGCGGCTCGCAGGCTCTCGAGAGCTTCGCGCACCCCGTTGGGCATATCGGCGGGGGTCATCTGCCGGAGCAGCCGGCGGTAGCGCTCGTTTTTCTCCTCGGCCATCCGCTCCTTTTCCTCGGGGGTGAAGGTGAGGGGGCTGGCCTCCAGGATGATCTCCAGGCTCTCCATGCGGCTGACCCCCCGCAGGCGTTGGTTGACGGCCTCGTCGAAGGGGGCCTTTGCCTCGCGGGCGGTCTGCTGCCAGGCCTGGAAGTGAAAGCGGTCGGTGGAACAGAGCACACCGTCCAGGTCAAAAATAATGCCTTGGTATTTCATGCGTCCTCCTCTGCGGGGGCCGGGGTGACCGGCACGCCGTCCGCCAGAATGGTAATGGCGCTGCCGCCCAGCCGCCTCACCTGTATGCCCTTTTCATGGCTCAGCCGCACCGCCAGGCGGGCGCCGCGCCACTCCACATTGAATTCCAGGCTCTTCCAGCTTGCCGGCAGGTGATTTTCCAGCATCAGCTGTTCCCCCTCCCAGCGCAGGCCGGCAAAACCGCACACCGCGCACTGCCAGACGTTGCCCATGGAGGCACTGTGGATGCCCTCGTCGGAGGAGGTGGGGTTCGGCCCCAGGTCAATGGCGGCGGCGTGGCGGTAGAGCTGCAGCGCCATCTCGTCCAGCCCCATCCAGGCGGCCAGAACGCAGTGCTGGCCGTGGCTCAGGGAGGAGTCGTGCAGGGTGCGGGATTCGTAGAACAAAAAGTTTTTGCGGCGGGTGGCGGCGTCGAACAGGCCGGGCATCACCCGCAGCAGCATCACCAGGTCGGCCTGCTTGGAGACCATCAGCTTGTTCATCTGGGCGGGGCTGTAGTCCTCGTAGATGGAGGATACCCCGGCCTGGGCCTTGTAGCGGGAAAGGTCCACCTGTTCCAGCTGCAGATACTGGTCGTTCTGGGGCACGAGCCCGTCTTCGGGGCGGGGGGCGGGCAGATACATCTTCTGCCACTTCCCGTCAAAATCGGCGGCCAAAGCTGTCAGATCATGCCGGGCGCTGAGAGCGGCCCAGGCGGCGGGCCAGTCCCGCTGCATCCGGCCGATCACCAGGCTGGCCACCCGCAGGTTCTCGGCGGCCAGGTAGTTGGTGAAGGCGTTGTTGTCCACATGCTCTTTGTACTCGTCCGGCCCGATCACGTTGCAGATCTCGTAGCGGCCGGCGCCGCCCTTCCACTCCAGCCGGCTGGCCCAGAAGCAGGCGGTGGCCACCAGCAGCTCGCAGCCGCACTTTTCCATGAACGCGTCGTCGCCGGTGGCAAGGTAATACAGCCAGACGGCCCAGGCCACGTCGGCGGTGATGTGGTGCTCCAGCATGCCGGTGAGGATGGGGATGCTCTGGCCGGTGACCACGTCCGCCGCGCCGAACAGCGGTGTCACCTCCCCGTCGGTGAGCCAGGCGCTCTCCCAGGGGAACATGGCGCCCTGCCAGTCGTTCTCCCGGGCCTTTCTGAAGGCGCCGGGCAGGCTGCGCCAGCGGTATTCCAGCAGGGTGCGGGCCGTGGACGGGTCGGTGAGAAGGTAGTGGGGCAGAAGGAACATCTCGGTGTCCCAGAAGGAGTGGCCCTTGTAGCCCTCGCCGGTCATGCCTTTGGCGCCGATGCCCACCCGGGAATCGTCCCGCTTGACCATGATGTTCAGATGATACAGCGCGAAGCGCAGGCCCAGCTGGTCCATCGGGTCGGGGCTGTCCACACGCACGTCGTTTTTCGCCCAGTACTGTGCCCAGCGGGCGGCGGAATCCGCCAGCATGCCGTCGTAATCCCGGGTCATCGCCCGGCGCAGCACGTCCAGGCCCTGGGCGATGACCGGCTCGGGGTCCTCCACGCCGTTCTGCTGGCCGAAGGCGGTAAAGGGCAGGTCACGGCCGGTGCCGTAACAGGCGAATTTGTCCATGCGCAGGGTCTCGCCGGCCCCAAGGCGGAAGGAAAAGCGTTGCACGAAGCGGCGGCGCTCCATCACCGGCAGGCTGTGGGCGGGGGCTTGGGAAAAGCGATGGGCGCAGTGCACCACCACCGGGATGTCCGACTGGCAGGTGCGGCAGGCCAGCTGCAGGATGGCGCCGTCCACCAGGCGTTTTTCACCCTCGGTGCAGTGCTGGGAACCGGTGTTGGTCACCCGGCTGTCGATGCCGCTTTCCAGCACAAGGTCCGCCGGGCCGTCCAGGGCGGTGATCTCGGCGCAGAAAGCGGCCAGATGCTCCTGGGCCAGCGAGACGAACCGCCGCAGGCGCAGCGCCAGACGCGCCCCCGCCGGGCTGGTCCACACAAGGGTGCGCTCGGTCTCGCCGGTGCGCAGGTCCAGCTTGCGGCAGTAGTTTTCCGTCGTTCCGGTCTCCATGGAGAACCGCTCTCCGTTCACCGTCAGCCGCAGCTCGGTCACGTCGGGCAGGTTGGGCAGTTCGGTCACCTCATCCGGCAGGGCCTTGTTGAAGGTGCCGGTGATGAAGGCTCCCCGGCGCTGGCCCACATAGTTTTCCTCCAGCGCGTTTCGCAGGTTCATATAGCCGTTGCCCTGGGCAAAGATGGACTCGTATTTGGCAATGTGGCCGGCGTTGAAGGCGTCCTCCGCCACCACCCAGCCCAGGGGCTGCGCGTCGTATTTCATTGGTTGTACCTCCTCTCGGTCAGAGGGCTTATGCGGTCGTTTCGGCACGGGGCGTTCACCCCTTGATGCCGGTGGCCGCCACGCTGGCCTGCACCTGCTCCTGGGCGAACACATACAGCAGGATGCCCGGCAGGATGACGATGGTGAGGGCGGCAAAGAGGTTGGTGTAGTTATAGGAGAATTCGCTGGTGAAGAAGGAAAGGGCGATGGGCAGCGTGCGCTGGGAATCGGAATGGGTCAGCAGCGAGGCGAAGTAATATTCGTTCCAGTTGCCCAGGAACATCAGGATGCCGGCGGTGGCCAGCGCGCTTTTTGCCAGAGGCAGGTTGATGGACCAGAAGGTGCGCATGAAGCCGGCGCCGTCGATGATGGCGGCCTCGTCCAGGCTTTTGGGGATGGCCATGAAGCCGGCCTTCAGCACAAAGATGGACATGGCCATGCCGGCGGAGAGATACACCAGCGTCACGCCCCATATGCTGTCGAACAGGCCCAGGTCGCTGACCAGAGAGAAGATGGGCTGGGATTTGCTGTGTCCCGGCACCAGCAGGGTGATGGTGAACAGGATGAACAGCAGCTTGCGGCCCGGGAACTCGAATTTGGCGATGACGTAGGCGCCCATGGCGTAGAACAGCAGCGACACCAGGGTGGACACCCCCGCCGCCAGCAGCGAGTTGAGGAAGTAGACCGGGAAGTTGTAGGTCTCAAAGAGGTGGACAAAAACGTCCAGCGAGAAGGAAGTGGGCAGCGCCAGGGGCGAGGTGAGGATCTCTCCGTTGGTCTTGAAGGCGGACATCACCACCCACAGAATGGGAAAGACCGACAGCAGGATGACCACCAGTTCCACAAGATACATAAACGCCTGGCAGGCGGCTTTTTTCACAGTGCTCATGTGCGTCACCTCAATAGTCGGTCTCGTCCATGCGGAAGAGACGGTTCACCAGCCACAGGATCACCAGGCCGAACAGGAACATCAGCACACCTACCGCGTTGGCGTAGCCGTAGCGGTAGTCGGTGATGGCGTTGACCAGCAGGATCGGCAGGCTCACCGTCTCGTAATCGGGGCCGCCGGCGGTGGTGAGGGCGATCTGTTCGTACATGGCGATGCGGGAGGTCAGCGAGCAGATGATGCTGGTGCCGATGGCCGTGCGGCACAGGGGCAGATGGACGTAGCGGATGAGCTGCCAGCCGGTGGCCCCGTCGATGCGGGCGGCTTCGGTAAGCTCCTGGGGAATGTTGAGCAGGTCGCCCAGCACGATCAGCGTCACGATGACGGCGTAGAACAGCCAGGTGAAGGTGACCGACCAGAAGGCCCAGGGCGAAACATAGAACCAGTCCACGCTGAAGTCCGGGTTCACCAGCCGGATGAGACTGTTCAGCACGCCGATGTCGTCGTTGAAGATGAAGCGGTAGATCATGGCCCAGGCGGCGGCGCTGATCACATTGGGGATCATGAACACCGCGCGGGTCACCTTCCAGCCGCGGGGGCGGTGGAACAGCACGAAGGCCACCAGCGTGCCGAAGCCCACATGCAGCGTCATGGCGATGACGCACCACCAGAACAGGTTTTTCAGGCTGGTGAGGAAGGAGTGGCTGTTGAAGAGGTTGATGTAGTTGCGTATGCCGTTGAAGCGGGGGGCGTTGAAGCCGTCCCACTGGGTGAAGGAGGTGACGAACACCTCAACGATGGGCACCACATAAAACATGGCAAAGATAATGACAGTGGGCAGCAAAAACAGGTAGATCCACTTGTAGTTGGTCCGCTGCAGCCGGCTGGCTCGTGCGCGCGCCGGCTTTTTCCGTCCGGGTCTCAAAGTGCGGGTCCCTCCTTTCACAAAAGCATCGGCGGCGCGCCGCCCGGCAAAGGCCGGCATGCGGCGCGCCGCGCAAAAAGACGTTGAATCGTGGGCCCGCGCGGTTATTCAGCGGTGGCCTCGGTGGCCGCCTGGGTCATGCGCTGGGCAAAGTCCTCCGGGGTAAAGCTGCCGTCCGCCAGACTGGGCAGCAGCATGCCGAAGTCGGAGTTGGCCACGGAAGAGGGGATCACGTCCAGAATGCAGGGCACGAACACGGTGTCGGCAGTGGTGTCGGCCGCCAGGTCCGCCAGCACCTGGGTCTTGCCCTGCTCCGCCTTGAATCCGTCGGAGTAGGTCAGGCCGGGAGCGTCGCCGCCCTCCGCCAGCAGATAGGCTTCCAGCTCCTCGGGGCTGTTGATGAACTCCAGGAAGGCCAGAGCCAGCTCGATCTCCTCCGGCGCGGCATTGGCACTGATGAACCATTCGCCGTAGGTGGCGGTGTTCGCGATGCCCACCTGCCCCGGGAAGAGGGCGGCGCGCACGTCGGCGCCGTTAAAGCCGTTGCTCCAGTTGGCGGAGTTGGTCTCGGCAAAGTCGGCGGACATCCAGGGACCGTTGGCGATCACGGCGGCCTGGTTGCTCATGAAGGCGTTGGCCGCGTCCGCATAGGCGGCGCCGATGGAGTTGGAGGCCGCGTTGTTCTGCAGCATTTGCTGCAGCGTGGCAACGGCGTTCACAAAGGCAGGCTCGCTGAAATCGGTGATGCGGTTTTCCACACCGCCCTGCAGCCACTGGATGCCGCCTTCCTCATCGGCGATGGCCGCGGTGAGGAACAGAGCGGCCACCCAGCCGTTCTCCGCGGTGGAGAAGGCGATCTTCTGGTCGCCCAGAGCGGCGATGAACTGCTCCATGGTCATGGCGCTCAGGTCCTCCTGGGTGTCCCACAGGGCCGAGTTCCAGAAAAAGCCGGTGGGCCGCACGGTGGCCAGCGGCATGCTGTAAACGGCGCCGCTGTCATCGGTGCAGAAGGCAAGGCCGTCGGGCAGCAGGCGGGCCTTCAGCTCGGGGTTCTCCTCCAGCCAGCCGCTCAGGTCGTAGGCCAGGCCGTTGGGATACACCACGTTGGTGAGCCAGTCCACATCGCCGGACTGCACCAGCACCGGCAGCTCGCCCTGCTGAGCCAGCATCTTCATCTGGTCCAGGAAGGTGTCCTGGGGCACGCTCTCCAGGGTGATGTGGTACTGACCCTCATACGCCTGGTTGAAGCGCTCCACCTGGGGCTCGAAGAACACAGCGCCCACGTTTTCGCCGGTCTTGTAGGAGGGAATGGTCACCTCCACAACGCCGGCAGAGCCGGAGGCGGCCGCCGAACCGGACGCAGCCGGAGCGGACGAATCGGAAGGGGCGGAACCGCAGCCGGCAAGGCCCGCTGCAAGAACGGCGCCGGCCAGGATCCCGGCGAAGAAGCGTTTCTTTTTCATGTTGTCCTCCTTTTGTTGTCTGTGTCTATCAAAACGGCGGTCGCCGTTTTTTCCAAAATCGAAACGAATGCGCCGCATTTCCAAAAACGTTTTTGAAATCGGCCCAAAAAGCTGCCCGGAACGGGCGTGTCAGAGGGGCGGTCAACATTTTTCAGCCGCGTGGGGCAGCACAGAACAGACCGGCTGGATACAAAAACGTTTTTGGAGCCAGCAAAAAGAAAAGCGGCTCCTCCCCCGCCGCCGCGGGAAATGGCTGTGGGGGGAGGGCCGTGGCCGGCCCGCCCTCAAAGGGCGGGAGGAGCCACGCTGTCCTTGATGGAGAGGGTGTGGGGCAGCACCAGCCGCTGGGTGGGGCGTTTGCCGTCCAGCATGTCCAGCAGAAGGTGGGCCGCCTCGTAGCCCTTCAGGCGGATGTTCTGGTCGATGGTGGTGATGCGCGGGTCGGTGAACTCGGTCACGTCCAGCCCGTCGTAACCCACCACGGAATAATCCCGGGGCACCTTGTAGCCGAGGCTCTTGATCGCCTCGATGGTGCCGATGGCCAGCATGTCGCTCATGCACAGGAAGGCGGTAACGCTGTGGGAGTCGTGGGTCTCGAGATAGCGGCGCACCCCGGCATAGGCCTCTTCCCGCAGGAAGTTGGTGTAGATGATCTGGTCGTGGGTGAGGGGCAGGCCGTTGCGGGTCATCGCCTGGTGGGCGCCGGCCAGCCGCTCCATGCTCACCATGGCCTCTTTGCGCCCGTGCACCAGTACGATGCGCCGGTGGCCCTGGTCGATGAGGTACTGGGTGAGCTCGTCGAAGGCGGCGATGTGGTCCAGCGTGACGTTGCTCACATTCGGACCCTTCACCTGGGTGTCGATGGTGACACAGGGCGGGCTGCCCGCGGGAAAACCGTCGCAGTAGGGGTCGGTGGTCTTGAGGCCCAGCAGCACCGCCCCGCTGAGGTTGTGCTCGTGGCACAGCTGCTCATAGCTTTTCTGGCGCTGGATCTCGGAGTTGATCATGTGCATCGAGAGCTCCACGCCCCATTCCTGGGCGAATTGGTAACAGCCCTTCATCAGCATGGTCTCGAAGTGGTTGAACATCTTATCTTCCAGAAAGCCGGAGACGATCAGCGCGATGCGGCGGGCGTGTTTGCTGGAGAGGCTGCGGGCGATCAGGTTCGGGTGGTATCCCATCTCCCGCGCCGTGCGGATGATCCGCTGGCGGGTGTTCTCGTTCACATCGGCGTAGTTGTTCAGCGCGCGGGAGACAGTGCCCACCGTCACACCGGCAGCTTTTGCCACATCCTGAATGGTCACTGACATCCCTTACACCTCTCTTTCGGAGGCTGCGCCCGAACCGAAAACGTTTTTGGTATGGTTTTGTTATACAGGAAGAAAGCAGGGCTGTCAAGGTCATCCAAACAAAAACGGCAGAATCCACGCATTTTCAAAAGGATTTTTGGAACAAATCACCATGGAACACCGGCCGAAGGGGAACGGCCGGACACACAGATGCTGTTGAACGGCAGCAAAACACAAACGGAGCCGTGGGCCTGCGGCTCCGGCCCGTGCGCCTTACCCGCCGTGGCGGCTTGCCGTATCCCTTGTTTTCGCCAGCAGCTGTTCCGCATACAGCCGGCTGCCCCGCAGGCTCTTCGGATAGTCTTTGTCGGGCCCCACGATAAATTCCACGGTAAGAAGCCCGTGATACCCACCGTCTTCGAGGGCCGTCAATACGGCATCGAAGTCAACGGTTCCCGTTCCGATGGGCGCACACGCCATTCTGTTGCCGTACAAATCAACATCCGCGCCGCGGTCTCCCGGTCCGGCCGGTTTCATGTCTTTCAAATGCACATGCCCGATCCGTCCGGCAAACTGCCGCGCGTACCATGCCGGATCTTCTCTCACCAGCAGGGTGTTTCCGCTGTCATATACCAGCATCATCTCCGGAATGCGATCGAGCACCGCCTTCAGATCGGCGGCTTTGCACAGATCGAGCCGAGCGAGGACGAAGAACAGGATAACGGATAAAAGCATAGGACATTTTAGATTCCTATAATGTATTCGGGATTTCGATTCATTTCAATTATCATGAAAGAGCACCCTGCTTTCAGCGGAAGCAGGATGCTCTTTTTACATATATTCGCTTTTTAAGGTTACTATTCAAAGCGAAAGCAAAGGGTCTCTATCACTATGTATCTCGGAGCTTAATTTTAACACTCTCTTTTTGCGTATCTTTATCTATTGCAATTTTAAAATCATCATCGAGTATAATCGAAAAATCAAACTCCTTGTCTTCTGTAGTGATAGAGCCTGTTCCGTTTTCTACCGCTTCAGCATCTCCCTGCTGAAGTTTGAGTTTAGTGGAGAACCATCCGCGCAATGAGATTTTTCCTTTTTCAATTTTCCATTCGGACAATACCATCTTCGGAAAATCCAGAATCTCAACATAGTCGGCCAAATGATCAAAGCTCTCCGCTTTATGCTTCTCTGCATACTCAAAAACTACGTTTTCTTGTGTCTGTGCAAATTCTTCTATTTGCGAAATACAAGAAATGCAGATGTCGGAAACCTGTTTTAGAAGCAAATATGCAGATTTAAAGATTATTTGCCACTCTTCATCCAAGGGACTTATTATTTCATGAAACAGAGCATTTCTCAGTGCATATACATAATTAGCAAACCAGTCCACAGCCTTTGTTGCAATTAACTGTGCATATTCTCCCTGATGTGACTTATATATGTTTTCTCGCTCTGAACGGCTAAACCCATTAAACGGAATCTGGTAAATAATTGCATAAGAGTTCGGTGTAATCAGCGGATCCACCTCGTGAGGATATTTGTAGTTGAATTCAAATCTGAGGCGAAGTGCTGTGTCCAATCGCAAACAGGCATCTCTAATTTTCCCGGTTACTGTTTGATTGAACCCCTTCTTCGGGAGCGTTATATCAATATAATGTCGAAGTGTGCCTGTTATCTCGTCCATTACCATATCATAAAAGTCACGCATAAATTGCGTTTCATTTATGATAAGGTTTTGATGTCTATGCTTCTCTACAGTGGAACGAATAATTGGACGAAGATCAATTTCTTTTTTGATGCTTTCGTTATACTTTGTTGCGCGGAACTGACCGGATACACCAAGGTGGAATTTCAGAACATGCTTATCGGCAATATGTAGGTTTGCTTGATATCGCTCCTTTAGACTACCATCTTTATCCAGATCAATGGTCTTCTCCTCATAGGAGAAATCGCGATTGATTTGGAAAAAAGTCTGGAAGAAATATTGAGGAAAAATATCCATCACTTTTCGCATACTGATAGGATACATTGCAAATACTTCTTGGGCAAAATTGTCTGTATCGATGTTCTTTTGAACAAAGGGCATAATACCATCTTTGTAAGCATTCAAAAAAGGTTTGTCTCCTCGAGGCATACCATCTTCCGTAAAAACATCAACATCAGGATTCAATTCCCTTAAAACTGCAATAAAAGTAAACCATGTTTTGATGAAGAGTGTTACAAAATCAGACTCGGTAATCGCTTTCCATTGCTCATATTTTCTTTCTACCTGCATATCACCGATCCACCTTAGCTTTTAGCCATGCCAGTGCAGCATCTTCTCCCTGCTCAATTGCCATTTCGACAGCCTGCTTTGCATATTTAAGGAGCCGCTTAGATTGGCAGCGAAGTGCAAACGATTTCTGAATCATTACCGAAAGTTCTTTCTGTTTGTCCATATCCAGTATAGGGATAATGACATTTTCAATTTCGGATAGTTTCCAATGCTGGATAATAGCTCCGTTAGTGTCTCGCTCAGCTTGCATTTGAACCACAGGGGAATTAAGTACAAGAGTTAAATAATCCGGAAGCACTTCACTCGTATTTTTAATGGTTAGGTGTAATAATGCACTGGATGTAATAATGTTCTCATCGCGCTCCAATTTATATGCAATTCCTACACTACCATCCTTTGAAAAGAGAATGGTATTCTTCTTAGGGAACAGGGCTTCTACATCTTCGACAATATCAGGTGAAAGATGGATTTCCGGCGATGTCATTTCATACTTAGAAATATCGCTTACACGAACAAACGGAATGCCCACGTCTTTGTATGCGTCAGTACCTGGTTCGATAGACTTTTTGATGCTAACAATTCCAGCGTTTCCACCTAGTCGCTTGGTTGAGAACTTCTTGAGTTCATCAAAAAGGGTGTCAAATTTAGGTTGGTAATATTCAGCATCAAGCCGTCCGCATTTCAGGAAACTATCGGCGTAAGACTTGACTGCAACAGTTTTATCAAAGCACTTTTCACTTATGCCTAAACTATCGGCAAGTAAGTTTTCTGCTTTTCCATAGACTACCGTTGATTCTGTAAACATTTCTCGATATTTTAAACACACTTCTCTGATAAGCTTTTGAAAGCTTTTGCTCGGACAAAAAACATCTACAGATTTAACCCGTGGGAGTGTAAGTTGATATTGTATAGTGAGTTCACGTTGACGATATAGTTGCTCAAACCCGTACTTGCAGCGCAGAAATATCATCAAATAGTACTCATCAATTCCATGAATATTTGACAGACCTAAAACTGTACGAGAAAGTGCCACTTCTTCGTAATCGTCAACAACGCTAGCATAACATGGAGTTCCAACCTTGGTAATTACGATTTCGCCTTTGTTTAGAAAAGAAATTCCTTTATTTTCTTTGCCGAAAGCATGTGGAATTTTTTCAAACATATCATCTTGGTCTCTTGTAATTATTGGAAAGTCAATGCAATCAACACATCTTACAAATGCAGTGTCTCCGATTGAATAGAGTTGCGTTGCAGCAGGGTAAAAAGCGCTTGCAACTGTTGTAGATAGCTCTCCTATTTTTTTTGTAGTTACTCTTTCAAGTCGCTGTTCAATATCCAAGTATTCTTTTGTAAAATACTCTGCGTCATATCGATCGCCTAAATCAATACTTGAAAAACTAACCTCGCTAATTTCCAGCCCATCCATCAAAGCCTTATATTTGGCTTCATCAAAAGGTTCAACGGATGGGCTTATTGAAAAAAACTCAGACCTTCCTTTTTTGCAAATTCAATAAATGCTTCGGCGATACCTTCTGTAAGTTTCACAATGGTTCCATCTTGTTTTTTATATGAAAGCTGGTAAAGGTCGTGATCGACAATCAGATGATTGTGTTCATCTAATGCGGGTAAGCCGGTATCTGGATCAGACAAATAGATCTTATCTCCAGAATTATCCTTACTAGGTTTTTGCATGGTTGCAAAGAAAATGGGGTAATCATCTCTCTTAGGACACAGCTTATCATCCCACTTCTGTACAAACAGAACTGAGGTCTTAGTTCCGGTATGAGGCTTGAATACGTTACCGTGCAACCCAACAACGGCAAGGATACGGCAGCGCTCAGCAATAAATTCACGAATATATTTATCGCTGGAATTGTTGAAACGTCCCTGTGGCAGGACGATAGCCATCCGTCCACCCGGTTTCAGGAAGTTCAGATTGCGTTCAATAAACAACACATCACGGCCAACCTTGTTTTGCCACTTGCCAGCGCTGTTTTTTCCGAGTTCATAATGAGAAATGATGGTGTTTTCTTTAATGTCACCAGCAAAGGGGGGATTAGCCATCACGAGATCGAACTGGAACTGGCTATAATCCTTTACGCCAGCGGGTTGGAGTTTTTTCAGTTTCTTAAAGCCTTCGTTATAGGTATCAATCCAATCTTCTTGTTTGGTGGTTTCACCCCAACGGGAATAGTCCAGTGTGTTCAGATGAAGTACATTGGTCTGACCGTCACCCGCAATCAAATTCAGGGTTCGAGCTACACGGACGGTCTTTTCGTCAAAATCAATCGCAAAAACATTGTCTCTAACAAAATTGGTTTCTTCAGGAATTCGCTCTGCCGCAGTAAATCCTTCACCTTCAGGAAGGCCTTTTTCTCTGCGGATATCTTTCCAGACCTTGAAAATGCTATGGACAGTAAAGCCAGAGCTGCCACAGGCCGTATCGATGATTTTGTCCTTAATTGTAGGATTCATCATCTTTACACACATATCGATGACATACCGGGGGGTAAAATACTGTCCCTTCTCTCCCTTCTGGGCCTTGCTCATCAGGTATTCAAAAGCATCATCCACAACATCGAGATTGTTGTTGAACAGTTTAATGTCTTGCAGAGAAGCCACACAAACCGCAAGATGAGAAGGGGAAAGGAGAATTTTGCTTTCATCTGTGAAGATGCCTTCCCATTTCTTTTTGGCATCATCAAACAGACCCTGTATCTTTTCTTTTAGCTCGAAATCGGTGTCTCCGGTGTTGCGGAACTGCAAATAGGCAGTAGAATCATTGGCGCAGATCAACTCATCATACAGCTTTGCAAAAATCAGTTTGAAGATTTCTTCAAAGGAATCCACACCTGCACTCGCCAGAACTTCATCTTCCATCTCCTTAATTAGGGCTCGGAGAGATTTTTTCTGAGTGCTGATTTTGTCCTTTCGCTTCAGATCTTCATAGGTGAACTTTTCGTTAATGATATCTGAAAGTTTCTGCGTCGCCTTAGGAATGTCGCTGATTTCCTCGAAGAAATTGGGGTCTTTTCGATGGTAACAAGAAATCTGTTCGCCGTTCGTCCAAACACCGATAGGCGCACCAGTAGCATTGCAGTAAGACTTCAGCTGCTCTTTACCATCAGTGAGCTTGGGCTTTTTCAGTTCCACGATGATATAGGGAACCATCGGACGATCTTTATCCATGATCGCAATATCAGCCCGCTTTACTTCACGACCAAAGTGAATCGGGGTTTCCAGTTGAATCCGACTTGCCGCATATCCGTATTCGTTCATTAATTTATGAATATAGAGTTGGCGAACCGCCTCTTCGGGTGTAAGTTTAATTTCTTTATTGCGAATTGCACACTTGATATAAGGAATCTCTACACCGCGGACAGACTTCATGAAAATGCGAGACTCTACTGCGGATCTAGACTCATCAGAAAAAAGCGTATCGTCGTATGTAGTATTCTTAAAAAGTTCATTCAATGTCATTTTCGTTTCCTCCTGATGCGGAAATTCCCGCACGAATAAGTTGTTCAATTTGTGTAACCTGTTCTTCTGAAGGGTCTATTGCAATTAGTTGTCTTACCAGACTCCACAGCTTAGGATTTTTTCTTAGTTGCACATTTATGTCCGGCGGTGGTGTCCCCCTTGCATTTGCGAAAAGAATCAACAT
>NZ_DBFNWJ010000031.1:0-113892 GCF_048426865.1 Candidatus Allofournierella merdipullorum | reverse complement strand
CCCCTCCGGGGTCGGGGTGGGCGCGGGAGTGCCAGTCACCACTGGGGTCGGCTCGGGGGTAGCGGACACCACGGGGGTGGGCGTCGGGGTGACGACCACCTCGGGGGTGGGAGTGGGCGTGATCTCGGGGGTGGAGCTGCTCGTCTCGCCGGAAGCAGAGCCGGACTCGCCCTCCGCAAAGGCCACCGGGAAGAACAGGCGGCCGAATCCGCCCACCACGCTGCTCATCACGCTGCTGGCGGAGTTGGTGGCGGAATAGGTGGCCTCCACGATGTACTCGCCGCCGGCGGCGTCCTGCGCAGTCTTGCTCACGTAGTAGTTGGAGCGGGTGCCGTCCGCGTTGAGCAGCCAGTTCTTGCCGCCGTCGCTCTGGGTGTTGCCCGCCAGGACGTACACGCTGCCCTTGACTTCTTCCTTCTTGCTGATGTTGGTGTCGTAGTCGTTGGAGGGCAGGGTCACGGTGGGATCGAAGCCGTCGCTGGTCTCGTCGTCCAGCACGTTGTCGTCGGTAACGATGTCGCCGGCGCCCACTTCGCTCTCGTCCTTGATCTGGTCCTTAACGGCGTCGGTGTCCACCTTATACTCCACCTTCTCCTTCACCTTGGTGGTGACAGGTTCCGGCAGTATGTAGCCTTCCATCTCGGACAGGTGAACGGTGTACTCGCCCACCGGCAGCTCCTCGATCAGCAGGGTGCCGGTCTCGGGGTCGATCTTATAGGTCTCGGTGGGTTTCTGGGTCTTGGTGCTGGAAGAGCTGGACGACTTGCCCGAAGTGCTCTTGCTGGAGGCGGACTTGTCCGCCTTGTAGTCCACCACCACCTCGAACTCCACGCCGAGCACCGGCATGCTGTTCTCGGCGTTGGTGACGGTGATGCCCAGCGTCTGCTGCACCGCGGTGACCTCCAGGCCCAGCTGGATGGGCTCCGGCGTGGCCGTGGGTTCCGGGGTGGGCGAAGCGGTGGGGTCGGGCGTGGCGGTGGGCGCCGCCGAGGCGGAGCTGCCGGTGGAGGCGCTGTTGGCCGCCGCGTTCACCGCCGTCAGGGCGATGCCCGCACCGGTGCCCACGATCAGGATCATGGCACAGCTGAGAGCCAGCACCGCCTTGTACAGGGGCATGCGGCTCCAGAAACTGCGGGTGAAATAGCGTGAAATATCTTTTCTGCTCATGCTTTGAACGATTCCTCCGCGTATGTGTTTGTCGGCGTCCGCTTTGCTGTTCATGGCAAAGGCGGACGTTTTTTTCGCATATGTGCTTTAAGTATAGCACATATGCCGACAAAGGTACGCGAAATTCCACATTTTTCACAATTTTTGTTGAGAAGCCGGGCGCATTTCACGCCGCCTGCTCCAGCGGGCAGTAGCGCGCCACCAGCAGATCCACGCAGGCGCCGTAGCTGGCCATGCCCAGGTCCTGGCCGTAGCTTTCCAGAAAGGCGGTGTAGGTGCTCTCCGCCAGCTCAGAAGCGGGGCTTTCAAAGGACAGCCAGTATTCGTCGTTCCAGGCAAGGTCCGCCGTCGGGCCCTCTTCCAGCAGCTGCCAGACCTCCCACCAGGCGGCGTGGTCGGCGGAGTAAAGGGCGTTGGACAGGTGCAAAAAGCCAAACAGCCAGCCGGAATACTGCCAGAGCGTGTCGGCGTTTGCCAGGCAGGCCGCAATGCCCACAAAGTTCGCCTCCTGCTCGGGGGCCACGCCCTGCTGGTGGGCCTGCTCATGGGCGATGGTCACAGGCAAAAACACGTTGGGGCAGTCCATGTTGAGGGTGCTCTCGCCGGTGAAGGGAAAAATGTAGCCGGTGAAGCCCACCGCGCTCATGAACCAGGAGTAGACCGCTGGCTTGGGCTGCCGGGCCGGGCCGTCCAGAAAGGGGTATTCCTCCGTGAGGGCGGCAAGGCTGTCGGAGGCCGACTCCATGATGGCCGCGCTGTCCGCCGCAAGGCGGCCGGAAGAGTCCCGTTCCACCAGGCGGCCGGTGCGGTTGGCCCCCTCGGCGAACCACAGGGTGGTGGCCTCCAGCGCTTCGGTGGTCACCGGCTCTGCCGCAAGGCCGCTTTTGTCGCTGAAGCTGGAAGCATAGTAGTGCACGCCCCACAGCCAGCTCACCCCGGCCCAGATCCAGACCGCCAGCGCCGCCAGCCCCAGCAGCCGCCGGGCCAGCACCCGCCTGCCCTGCAGCTGGCCGCGCACCGTGACCACGGCCATCACCAGCACCCACATCCCCAGCGCCGTGCAGAGCAGCTCCGCCAGCGAAAAGGGCAGCGGGTCCGCCACAGCGCTGACGGCCCGGCGCACGCCCGTTGCAAGCGACGCCGCCGCGTCCATCGACGCACGGTCGCGGCGCAGCAGCAAAAACAGCCCCTGGGCCGCTCCCCCTGCCAGCAGAACGTACAGCGCCCGGCTCCGGGCCAGATCTTTTAGCCGCTCCTTCATCGCTCCGTCTCCCTTCGACCTTTTCTTCTTATTATATCCCCCCGCGGCGGTGGGGCGCAACGGCAAGAGAAAAATAATTTGAAGTTCAAAACATCTTGACAAAGAGCATCGGGCGTGGTACCATCAATTCGTTTGAACTTCAAAGCTTTTGTTCAAACGGGAAAGAAGGTGCATTCTGTGACCGATGCGGAGCGAAAAATCAACAGTTTTCTGGTGGACGTGTTCAACGATGTGCTGCGCCTGGAGGAGGACGACCTGGCAAAGGGGCCCTACAAAAACCTCTCGGTCAGCGAAATGCATGTGCTGGATGCGGTGAACTGCGCCGCCGGGGGCGAGGCCATGCGGGAACTGGCAGCCCGGCTGCGGGTGACCGCCAGCACCCTGACGGTGGCGGTGAAAACGCTGGAGCAAAAGGGGTATCTTGTGCGCACCCGCGCCGAAGAGGACCGGCGCAAGGTGACGGTGAGCCTCACCGACGCGGCCCGCGGCGCGCTGGAACGCCACGCGGCGTTCCACGAAAAGCTGGTGGACCGGGTGAGCCGGCGGCTCACGCCCGAACAGATGGACCAGCTGGCAGACACCCTGGCGGCGCTCCATGGTTTTTTCACCGACATCCAGTGAACCGGCGGCCGACACCGCCCCAAACGTAAGGAGACGATGTGACATGATCCGTATTCTGACCGATTCCACCTGTGACCTTCTGCCCGCCGAGGCGGCCCGCCTGGGGGTGGAAGTGGTGCACATGCAGGTGCGCTTTGAAGATGGCGAGGTGTTCCGGGACGGTCTGGACATGACCCCGGACGAGTTCTATGCCCGGCTGGTGAAGTGCGACAAGCTGCCCACCACCAGCCAGCCCAGTCCCCAGGACTTCATGGATCGCTTTGAGGAGGCCAAGGCCGCCGGCGACGAGGTGGTGGCCATTCTCATCAGCGGCCAGCTCAGCGGCACCTACCAGTCCGCCCGCATCGCCGCCGACAGCTGCGAGTACGACAAAATCCATCTGGTGGACAGCATGAACGCCACTCTGGGCGAGCAGCTGCTGGTGCGGCTGGCGGTGCAGATGCGCGGCGAAGGCGCCAGCGCCGCCGAGATCGTGGAGGAGCTGGAGCGCCGCCGGATGGACGTGCGCCTTGTGGCCGTGGTGGACGATTTGAAATACTTCCGCAAGGGCGGCCGGCTCACCGGCGCTCAGGCGCTGGCGGGCAGCCTGCTGGGCATGAAGCCGGTGGTGGCCGTGCGGGACGGCAAGGTGGGCCTTGCAGGCAAGGCCCGGGGCATGCCGGGCGCTTATGTGGCGCTGTTCAAGCTGATGGACAGCGAGGGCGGCCTGGACGAGGCCATGCCCTACATGATCGGCTACACTGCCCACCGCAAGGCCGCGGAGCCCATCCACCGCTACCTCACCCAGAATCTGGGTCTGGAAGCTCCCCTGTGCCGCCACATCGGCACCGCCATCGGCACCCATGCGGGCCCCGGCGCGGCGGGCGTGGCCTTCTTCGCCAAGAACACCGAGCAGGACCTTGCGCTGTGAGCGGTCCGCTTCCGGAATAAAAAGGAATCGCCCCCGGGCTTTGAAAGCCCGGGGGCGGTCTTTTTTTCAAGATGGGACAAATCTCAGCCGATCTGCACTTCGTGGCCGGTCTTTGCCGACTCGTAGATGGCGTCCAGAATCTTCATCAGCCACACGCCGTCCTCCGCGGGGCACAGGCAGGGCGTGCCGTCCCGCGCGCACGTCACGAAATGACGGATCTCCTTGGTGAAGATGTCGTTCATGTCGAGGCCCTGATACTGCAGTTTGGGGCGGGTGGTGGTGAGATAGTGGTGGCGGTCCTGATAGATCTCCAGCACCGGCCCCAGCTGAGCGCCGCCCTTGCTGCCGCTGAAATGCATCAGCGACGAGTCCTCGGCGTTCTCCACCCAGGTGACGTTCAGATAGGTGACCATGCCGTTGTCAAAGCGGATCAGCGCGGTGGCGGCGTCCTCCACGTCGCAGTACTCGTCGTAATCCGCCGTTTTGTATTTCTCCACGCCGGTGATATCCGGCTTCATGCCCAGTTTGGAGAAGGTGGCCGCATAGACGCTCACCGGGCGGGGATTGCCCGCCAGATAGCGCGCCAGGTCGATGATGTGCACACCCAGGTCGATGAGCGCGCCGCCGCCGCTGCGCTTTTTGTCCGAGAACCAGCCGCCGGGGTTGCCCCAGCGCCGGATGACGCTCACCTTGGAGGAATAGATCTCGCCCAGATCGCCCCCGTCGATGACCGCTTTCAGGGCGTCGGTGTTCTGAGCAAAGCGGCGCACAAAGCCCACCATCAGCAGGCGGCCGGCCTCTTTGGCCGTGTCCTCCATCTGCTGCGCTTCCCGGGCGTTCATGGCCAGCGGCTTTTCGCACAGCACATGCTTGCCCGCCTTCAGCGCGGCGATGGTGGCCGGCGCGTGGGCGTTGTTCCAGGTGGTGACGCTCACCGCGTCGATGGGCGCGTCCCGCAGCATCTCGTCATAGCTGCCGTACACATGGGGCACGTTGTATTTTTTCGCGAATTCCTGCGCGCGCTCGAGGTTCAGATCGCACACCGCGGTGACCTCGGCGATATCGCTGTTGGCCTGGTAGCCCACCATGTGGAAATGGCTGATGCTGCCCGCGCCAATGATGCCAATGCGTAATTTTTCCATGGTGTTCCTCCTTTATTTGATGCCGCTGGTGCTGATCCCTTCGATGAAGGATTTTTGCATAAAGAAGAAAAAGATGACCATCGGGATGATGAAAATGGCAGACGCCGCCATCAGCTGCGCCCACTGGAAGCCGTAGGACGTGGTGAACTGGCTCAGGCCCAGAGAAATGGTCCACTTGTCGGGGTCGGTCAGGAAGATCAGCGGCCCCAAGAAGTCGGTCCAGGACCAGACGAAGGCGAACAGCGCCACCGTGACCATCGCCGAGCGGGCCAACGGCAGCACCAGCTGGAAATAGATCCGGAATTCCGATGCGCCGTCGATCCGGCCGGCCTCCAGCATCTCGTTGGGGATGTTGTTGAAGAACTGCCGCATCATGAACACGAAGTACGCCTTGCCGAAGAAATCCGGCAGGACCAGCGGCAGGTAGGTGTTGATCCAGCCCAGCTTCACATAGATGCTGTACAGCGGGATCATCGTGATCTAGAAAGGCAGCATCATCGTTGCCAGAACCAGAAGGAAGAGCTTGTCACGCCCCGGCCAATGCAGCTTGGAGAAGGCATAGGCCACCGGCGGCACCGAGAGAAGGTTGCCCAGCACCGCCAGCGCCGTGACCGTGAAGGAGTTGAGCAGGTATTTCAGGTACGGCACGGCCTGGAACGCCTCCACATAGTTCTGCCAGCGGATCGGAGACGGGATCCACTGAGGCGGGTAGCTGAAGATCTGGTTTTCCCCTTTCAGGGAGGTGCTGATCAGCCACACAAAGGGCACAAAGAAGAACAGCCCCGTGACGACCAGGACCACATAGCGAAGGATCTTTGCCCATTTTTTCATAACCATGGCCGTCACTCCCCATAATGCACCCATTTGGGCGCGGTCTTCAGGATGATAAAGGTCACCAGCAGCACGCACAGCAGCATGAACCAGGCCTCGGCGCTGGCATAGCCGAACCGCAGGAAGGTGAAGCCTTCACGGTAGAGGTTCGACGCATAGAACAGCAGCGAGTTGCCCACACCGCCGATGTCGCCCGGCAGGCGGCCGCGGGTCAGCGACACCACATAGGCCTGGGTGAACATATTGAATCCGGCGATGATGCCGCTGATGAGCTGGAACAGCGTCACCGGCGTGAGCATGGGCCAGGTGATGCGGGTGAACTTGTGCCAGGCGTTGCCGCCGTCGATCTCGATGGCCTCGTAATAGTCGCGGGGGATCTCGCCGATGCCCGCCAGATAGACCACCATCGTGTTGCCGATGCCCCACAGCATGATCATGATGATGGCCGGTTTGCTCCACACCGTGGAGGAGAACCACAGCGGCTCCGGCAGGTGCAGCATGCGCAGCAGCGCGTTGACCAGGCCGTACTGGGGATTGAGCAGCCACACCCAGATCAGCGCGCCGGCCACCGGAGGCACCAGCGCCGGCAGGTAATAGATGGTGCGGAAAATGCCCTTGCCCTTTACGTCCATGTTCAGCAGGATCGCCGTGAAGATGGCCAGCGCCAGCTGCAGCGTCACGCCGATCACCACATAGTACAGCGAGTTCGCCAGCGCGTAGCGGAAGTTCTCGTCCCCGAACATTTCGATGTAGTTCTGCAGGCCCACCCATTCCGGGGGCGAGAACAAGTTATACTCGGTGAAGCTGTAGTACAGGGTGGTCACGATGGGATAAAGCGAAAACGCCAGAAAACCGATCACCCATGGCAGGATGAACAGCATGGCAAGCATGGTCTGCGGGCGCGTGAGCGGTTTGCGGCGCGGCTGTTTTTTCTCCGTGGTCATAATCTCCTCCCCTTTTCCGAAAAGAGCCTTCCCGCCGCGGCGGGAAGGCTCCAGGCGCTCTTTGCGGATTATTTTGCGGGCGCCCACTCATCGGCGAGAGGCTGGATCTTTTCCGTCACCTGATTCAGCGCTTCGTCCACCGTCACAGCCTGGCTGTAGATCTGCTCTTCGATGGTGATCATCAGGGTGTTGTACTCACCCATGAAGGGCAGCGCGGGCAGCGCTTTGGTCTGCGCGTGGCTGGCGTACTCGGCAAAGGGTTCGAGGCTGGGGTTCTGCTCCAGCAGGGCGGGGTCGGCAAGGCCGGAATGGGTCGCGGGCAGGTTGCCCTTGGCGGCGCACAGCGCCACCTGCGCCTCGTCGGAGGTGAGCCATTCCACAAACGTGTAGGCAGCTTCCTTGTTCTTGGAGGCAGCCGGGATCACCAGCATGCCGCCCTGCAGGAAACCGCTGGACTGTTCTTCGGCGCCTTCCGGATAGGGCAGGCTGGTCACGCCCCAGTTCAGGTCGGGCGCGTACTCCGCCAGGAAGGTGGGATACCATTCGCCCTCGATGCTGAAGGCCACCTTGCCGGTGAAGAAGGGGTTCTCGGCGCTCTGGTACTGGCCCAGGCCGCTCTTGAACTTCTGCACGCCGGCATTATCATAGAAGCCGGAATACAGGGAGTTTTTCAGCTCCATGGCCGCCTTCACGCCGTCGCTGGCCGCCAGGACCTGATTGGTCTCCTCGTCATACAGCGAAGCGCCGAAGGAATAGGGGATCGCGGCCACGGTGACCCAGGGGTAGTTGGGGATGCAGCCCAGACGGGTGTAGTCGCCGTTTTCATCCTTCTGGGTCACGGCTTCGCACATCTCGGAAAACTCTTCCCAGGTCTTGGGCGGCTCGGTGTAGCCGGCCTCCGCCAGGATGTCCTTGTTGTAGAACAGCATGAAGGTATCCATGGTGAAGGGGATGCCGTACTGCTTGCCGTCCACCTCGCCCAGCTTGAGCAGAGGCTCGATATAGTTGCTCATATCGGTGCCGGCGGCCTCGATGTACGGGGTCATGTCCGCCAGGGCGCCGGTGTTGGCCCACTGGTTGGCGGTGTAGTCCATGGTCAGGCCCACGTCAAAGGAGCTGCCGCCGGTCATTGCCACCAGCTGCTTTTCGGTGGTGGTGCTGTCCAGCACTTCCACTTTGATCTCCGGGTGCACCTTGGAAAACTCGCTGATGACCTGGGCGAACTTCTGCGCCTCCAGGCCCTGCCAGGTGTGCCAGAACTGGATCGTGGTGGTCTCGCCCTCTGCGCCGCCGGAACCGGTGGTCTCCTGCGAACCGCAGCCGGCGAACAAGCTCATCATCATGACCGCAGAAAGCACCGCGGCCGCCAGTTTCTTTTTCATGTCGTTCCTCCTGTCTGTTTGCGCCGTTACAGCTGCGACAATGTGCGGACGTTCGCCATGCTGATGCGGGAGCCGTTGCAGCAGTCCTCCACGCCCTCAAACTCGATGCAGACGTCGCCGTCGTAGCCGGACTCCTTCAGTTTCTTCATCAGTTTTGCCACGGGCAGCTCGCCCTGGCCCACGATGGCGCCGCGGAAGTACCGCCCGCCGTTGGTCTTCATCCAGCCTTCCTTATCCAGCAGAAGGTCGTCGTCCCGCAGATAGAAGTCCTTGAAGTGGACGGTGGCCGCAAAGGGCAGCAGCGCCTCCATGCACTTGAGGGGATCTTCGTCCACGCAGATGGCGTTGCCCACGTCCAGCGTGCAGCGGAAGTTGGGCCGGTCCACTCCGAGAATGAGCTGACGCACCCGGTCGCCGCCGTTGATGTAGGTGCCGTGGTTCTCCACCGTCAATACCATGCCGTAACCGGCCGCGTAGTCGGCCAGCTCGCGGCAGACCTCGATGAGCCACGGCAGGTCGCGCTGGTAGTTTTCGATGACGTTGTCCTCCGCCGCGCGGCCCCACTGGGAGAGGTCGCACCGCACACGGGGCGCGCCCAGGCGGTGGCCGATGTCGATCTGGCCTTTCAGCTTCTCCACTGCCGCCCGGTCCTGTTCGGGGTCGCCGGTGAGCACATTGCCCGGCGTGCAGTAACCGGAGATCCGCAGCCCGATCGCCTCCGCCTTGGTGCGGATGCGCTCCACCACCCCTTCGATCTCGGGATGGACGGCAAATTCCACGATCTCCATGTGTTCACCGCCGTTGTCCTTGATCCACTGGATGGCGTCCTCCAGGCTCATCCCTTTGTTAAGGGCGTCCAGAAGGCTGTAAATACTGAGTCCGACCTGCATAAGCATCCTCCTTTGTGAACATTTTTTTATCTTTTCAAATATTAAATACGTCAAAAAGCAAATGGAAAAAAGTCTTTTCGTCCCGTTTCGCGGCGGGCGCAGGGCCGCCGACCAGAAAAAATTACAAAACCGGCAGACGGGGCCGTCCGTCTGCCGGGAGAATCGAAGCCCGCCGCGCGGGCTGTATCCTGTTGTTTCCGCGGAATCGCTTTTTCCTAAATTATTACAAACCCCGCTCATTTTTTGTTTGCTCTGGAGGCGGTGGACCGGGCCTTTGCCTCGCCGGGGGTCATGCCCTTGTATTTCTTAAACAGCTTACTGAAATAGTAGTTGTCCTGAATGCCCACCCGCTGCGCCACCTCTTTGATGGAGAGATCCTCATGGGTCAGCAGATACTCGGCGTAATCCGCCCGTTTGCGATTGATGTGCTCGGTGATGGAGATGCCGTAAGCGCGTTTGAAGGTCTGGCCGAAATAGGCCGGGCTGATGAAAAATTTGGCGGCCACGTTCTCCACGGAGATGTCCGGCTCGCAGAAATGGGCGTCCAGATAGATCAGCACCTCGTTGGCAAGCTCGCCGCTGGGGTGGCTGGAGGGGTCATATTTGCCGGCCTTCAGGCTCTCCTGCAAATCGCGCCGCACCCGGACGAGGGCGCTGCCCAACGTTTCCCCCCGCTGCGCCCATTCATCCAGCTCGTCCAGAGAAAGATAGGGCAGCTGCTCCCTGTAGGGCTCCTGAATGGAGCGGGCCATTGCCACAAGGCTGTTGAACACCACCGTGATCTGAAAGAAATCCACCTGCAGGCTTTGAAGGGTGGTGAGCAGGATGTCATACAGCGCCCAGAACTGGTGCCAGCTGTATTGCTTCATCCCGCACTGGTGCAGCAGCCCCCACAGCTGGCTCAGCAGGTGGTATGCCTCCCTGTTCATCGCGCCGGACTCCTGCACCACCCGCGCTTCGCCGCCCCAGAAGGGCGAGGCCGCGATGTGGGCCTGCCGGATCGCGCCCGCCCACTCGTCCGCCGTGTAGAAAGGTCGGCTCACGCCGATGGCCGTGTGCTGTTCCTCCAGCCGGCGCAGCCAGTCTTCCTCCTTTTCCTGCGCCACGGCGGCAACGCCGTACCACCACTCGCCGCGGCGGACCATCGGGCAGACCAGGCCCTCCTCCGGGCCGAGGGAAACGCCCGCGCACAGCACCATCTTCCGCACTCCGTCGGCCACGCCCTCTGCCGGAGCACAGGACCGACGGGAGCAGGGCCTCCCCTTCTATTTCCGCCGCCGGGTGCCCGCCGGCGCCGCCCCGGTGCAGGCTGAGCAGCAGTTCGCCCCGTTCCAGCGGGCGCAGCAGATAATCGGCGGCGCCGTAGCGCATCGCCTGCCGCACATGGGTGAACTCGGCAAAATCGTCCAGCAGGATCACCCTGCACCGCCTGCACACTGACCGGACCCGGCGCAGCACCTCGATGCCGCTGATGTCCTGCAGGCGCAGGGCGGTCAGAACGATGTCGGGATCGTGTTCCGCGGCCAGTTTCACTCCCTGCACTCCGCTGCAGGTATAGCCAATGACGGAGAACCCGTGTTCCTCCCATTGCATGAGTTCCAGCATCTCATGCAGTTTTCTCTCGCATTCATCGATCAAAAGCACTGTGATCGCTCTGCCAACGTTCATTCGCGCTCCCCCCTCTTTGCCCGAACGTTTTCTTTTCTAAACAGTATAACACACCTTTTTCCGGATGGTAAACAGAAAGGGACCCCCGGGCCTTGCGGTCCGGAGATCCCTTTTCCTTTTGCTTATTTGCCCTGACGGCGCTTTTCGCCCTCGATGAGGCGGGCAGTGACCTCGTCCACCTGCTCGGACAGCTGGAAGGTCTCGGCCAGAGTGCTCTCCTCCATGCCCTCGTAGGCGTTCTCGCCCTTGAAGGCAAGTTTCAGCATGATGGGGGTGAACACGGCGCAGCACACCACCAGGATGATGATGGGGCCGAAGAAGATGGGGTTGACGATGTTCATAGCCATGCCCTTGTTGGCCACGATCAGGGCCACCTCACCGCGGCAGGCCATGCCGCAGCCCACCTGCACGCACTGGCGGCCCTTGAAGCCGCACAGCTTCGCGCCCAGGCCGCAGCCGATGAGCTTGGAGCCGATGCCCACCACCACGAGGGCGATGGTGAACAGCAGGATCATGGCGTCCATGTTGGGCAGCTCCACGCCGATGCCCAGGTTCGCAAAGAACACAGGGGTCAGCAGCAGGTAGGCCAGCGGGGTGAACTTGCTGGCGGTGTAGGTGCCCTTGGGGGTGGTGGCCACGATCAGGCCGGCGGCAAACGCACCGATGATGTCCGCCACGCCGAACCACTCCTCGGCGGCCCAGGCCATGAAAAGGCAGAGCACGAAGGCCAGGATGGGATAGCGGCGCAGGTCGCGGTTGCGCACCTTGGTCTCATACCAGTTCAGCAGCTTGCTGACCAAAACACCCAGCACGCCGGCAAACAGGAAGAACAGAACGATCTTGGCCAGCACCAGCACGATGTTCACGTCCGCACCGGCCATGCTGGTGACCACGGTCAGGCACACCAGGCCCAGCACGTCGTCGATCAGCGCGGCGGCCAGGATGGCGTTGCCCACCTTGGTGGACAGCTTGCCCAGCTCCTTCAGGGTCTCCACGGTGATGCTCACCGAGGTGGCGGTGAGCACAACGCCCAGGAACAGATCCTGCAGGAACTTGTTGCCGGGCATGGCCAGCTCGCCGGTGTTGAAGAAGAACATCAGCCCGGTGCCCATGGCCAGCGGCACCAGCACGCCGGCCATGGCGATCACAAGGCCGGCCTTGCCGGTCTGCTTCAGTTCGTTCAGGTCGGTGCCCATGCCGGCGCTGAACATGATGACGATCACGCCCAGTTCCGCCACCTGCGACAGAAAGTCGCTGGGCTGGATGATGTTCAGAACGGCGGGGCCCATCACAAGGCCGGCCACCAGAGCGCCCACCACCTGAGGCATCTGCAGCTTGCCGGTGAGCATGCTCAGCGCCTTGGTGGCCAGCAGGATCAGCGCAAGATCCGCCAGATATCCGTAGTTCATTTTCTCTCCTCCTCATAAAAAAGAAGCGGCCCCGCCGCAAACGGGGCCGCTGCAGTCACAAAGACCTATTATACACGTTTTGTCGACAAACGCAAGGGGCACAGCGAATTTTAATGTGCTTATCGTCCGTTTTTTTGTTCTGACAGTTTCTGACGCAGGAATTCAAAGGCCTGCCGGGCCTGCTCCGGGCTTTCAAAGCCCCGCTTGGGAACCACGGTGATCATGTTGCGTTCAAAGCGCAGGAAAATGTAGGCTTCGTCCTGCGCCACCTTGTTCAGGCTGGAGTAGGGCCGGTAGCTGCACAGCACGCCGCTGGTCTCGGTGAAGCCGTTCTGGCCCAGCACCACCCAGCCGGGGGTGGCGAGGCGCTGGGTCTGCTCCCCTTCCAGCTGGCGCTTCATCGCTTTTTTCTGGCCAGCCGGGGAAAACGCGGCAAGCACCGTAACGACCAGCACCATTGCAGCTCCAAAAATCACTGCCAGAGCTGCATCACCCGCATAAATGGAACTTGCCACCTCCCAGATGCTGGCGATCAAGATCACCCACAGCAGCGCCAGCCGACCCTTGCCGATGGGATTCAGCAGCCGGTTGGCCGCGCAATAGGCAGGCCGAACTTCGCTGGGTCGAAGAATCTGGGGCACAGCGTACATCTGCACCTCCCCCTTGGGAAGAGGCGGGCAGGGCGGCAACTCTTGCCGAGTCTCAGGATAGGCCAGCTGCCGAGCCGACTGTTCGTACAGCCGAGCCTTTGCCCGGGCTGCGCATCGCTCGAACTCTGCGACGGCCGCCTGCATGGCCTCCGGTCCCTCAAAAATCGCTGCGGGCAGAAGCATCAGCCGGGCACCGCCATAAAGGTAAACCAGAATGCCCTCGGGATACTGCCTGACTTTCTGGATTACCGACGGATCGATGGCCTCCTGCCCGCCACGCCGGTTGCATACCAGTTTCTCCTCGTCCAAATGGATGCGGATCTGCCCCAGCGGAGAAAGTCCCAACTTCTTTATATTGCGCAGCCCGCGGGCCGCCGTGACATCTGCCCGGCCAGACCAGAAACAAAGGATTGCAAGCGCCAGAAACAGCAGTGTTGCAACGATGTAAATGACACCTTCGCCAGGGACAATCTCCGTGTAAAAGAAGCCGGTGTGGGTCATAGACTGCACCGCAGAAACAGCCACCCAGGCGGCAAACGCAACTGCAATAGCGCCCAGCGCCCGCATAAGGCGGCCGTAAATCTTGTTCTCACGGTAATACCAAGTATAGAGCGCCAGCGCCGCCTGTTCGGTCAGTTCAAAATTCCAATCCATCGGTTTTCCCTTCTTTCTGTTCGGCGGCGGGTGCCGCCGGTCATGTTTGTTTGCTTACAGTTCCTTGCCGAAAGCCCGCTGCACCGCCAGCAGCACTCCGGCGCGGCTGGCCGCAAGGTTCAGCCCGCCCTGGAGATAAACGGTGTAGGGTGCGCGCATCGGCCCGTCACAGCTCAGTTCGATGCTGCTGCCCAGGGTGAAAGCGCCGGCGGCCATGATGACCTGGTCAGTGTAGCCCGCCATGGCGTAGGGCTCGGGGGCAACGTAGCTGTCCACCGGGCTGCCCGCCTGCACGCCCTGGCAAAAGCCCACCAGCGCTTCGCCGGTGCCCGCCTCGAAGCTGGTGATGATGTCGTTACGGGGCTCGGTGTAGCGGGGGATGGGGTTCTTGCCCAACAGCTCCAAAAGGCAGCTGGAATAGATGCTGGTCTTCACCGCTTCGGCGGTAACGCCGGGGGCGTAGTAAAGGCCCAGGTACAGGCTGCGCAGACTGTCCAGCGTGCAGCCCAGCTCCCGGCCGGTGCCGGGGGCGGTGAGCCGGTGGCCGCACAGTTCCACCAGGTCCGCCCGGCCGGCGATGTAGCCGCCGGTGGGGGCGATGCCGCCGCCGGCGTTCTTGATGAGGCTGCCCACGATGAGGTCCGCCCCCACGCTCACCGGCTCGGCGGTCTGGGTGAAGGTGCCGTAGCAGTTGTCCACCAGCACGATGATGTCCGGGTTTGCGCTCTTTGCGGCCTGCACCACCTTGCCGATGGTCTCCAGGTCAAAGGCGGCGCGGCTGGAATAGCCCCGGCTGCGCTGCACATGGCACACTTTGGCTCCGGCGGCCTTTTTCGCGATGGTCTCATAGTCCGGCACGCCGCCCTCCAGCAGGGGCGCTTCGTCGTAGTTCACGCCGAACTCCGCCAGCGTGCCGCAGCCCTTGCCCGCGTCGCCGATGCCGATGACCCCTTCCAGGGTATCGTAGGGGCGGCCGGTGGCAGCCAGCAGGGTGTCCCCCGCCCGCAGCACGCCGAAGAGGGCCACCGCCAGCGCGTGGGTGCCCGAGAGGAAGTGGGGCCGGCAAAGGGCGTCCTCCGCCCCCGCCACCTGGGCGAAGAGGGCGTCCAGCTTGTCCCGGCCGGCGTCATCGTAGCCGTAGCCGGTGGTGCCCACCAGATGGGTGGCGGCCACCTTCTGGTCGGTGAAGGCCTTGAGCATCTTCACCTGGTTGTGGTCGCGGATGGCGTCCACCTTCTCAAAATAGGGGCGGCAGAGCTCCATGGCCTGCTTGTCCAGTTCCAGAAGGCGGGGCGAAAAATCGAAAAAATCTTCCAGCATTGTCGTATGTACAGTCCTTTTCAGTCGTTTTCAGGAGCGGCGTGACCGTAGGTCAGCCCCCGCTGTTCAAAGCCCAGTTTTTCGTAAAAGCCCTCCACGCCGGGGCGGGCCACCAGGCAGATGGCCTTCCCCTGGCCGCAAAGCTTCCGGGACAGGGCGCACACCAGCGCGCCGGCGCAGCCTTTGCCCCGGAAGGCGGGCGCAGTCTCCACCGCACTGAGCAGGGCGGCGTTTTCGGTGATGGCGTAGGCGCCGGCGGTGGCCGCCGTCACGCCCTTTTCTTCCAGCGTCCAGATTTGGGCCAGCCCCCGGTTGCGCATCGTGCAGATCTCGGAATAAAAGGTATCGGTGCTTCGGCGGTCGTGGGGGGCGGCCATGCTCTCGCCGCCCCACAAAAACTCCGTCACCCCCAGCAGGGAGGGCGCTTCGTTCAGCAGGAAGCCCTCCGGCAGCGGCCGGGCCTTCGGCCCACCCGCCGGGGCGTGAAAGACGTGAAAGACCGCGTCCTGCCGCCAGCCGGGCAGCGGGTCGGGCCGGGCGGTCTTGAGCCGCCGGGCCTGCAAAAAGTTCAGAAGCAGGGCCACTTCCTCGCCCTCGGCGCTGCCGGTGAGCAGGGCGGAAGCCCCCCGCACCGCCAAGGCGAAGGGTTCCTCCCCTTCCCCGCCGGTGTAGAACTTCCAGCCGCTGCCGGGCAGCCCGGAAAAGGCGGCGAAGCGCACCGCCGTTTCCACCGCCACCGGGTCCTGTGCGTCCCCCAGCGCCGCCTGAAAGCGGGCGGCGTCGGCGGCATTTTCCACCAAGCGGATCACAGGGCGTTCACCAGTTCCTTGAAGTGACGGCCCCGCACCTCGAAGTTGGGGTAGAGGTCGAAGCTGGCGGAGGCGGGCGAAAGGCTCACGATGTCGCCGGGTTTGGCGGCGGCGCGGGCGGCGTCCACCGCCTCCTTCATGTCCTTGGCGTGCAAGATAACAAGGCCGCTCTCGGCAAAGCCGGGGCATTCCCGCACCGCCTTTTCAATTTTGGGGCCGGTGGCGCCCATGAGCACCAGCACCTTCACGTGCTCCAGAATTTCCGGGGCCAGGGGCTCGTAGGGGATGTTCTTGTCGTAGCCACCGGCGATGATGATGATCTTTTGGTTGAAGCTGCGCAGACCGGCGATGGTGCGGGTGGGGCTGGAGGCAATGGAGTCGTTGTACCACTGCACCCCGTCCAGCAGTCGCACCGGCTCGATGCGGTGCTCCACGCCCGTGAAGGTGCGGGCGGTGTCGGCCATGGCGCTCACCGGCACCCGGCCCCACACCGCGGCGATGGCTGCCAGCAGGTTCTCGATGTTGTGCAGGCCCCGCAGCTTCACCTCGTTCTTGCTCACCACCGGGGTGACGGTGCCGTTCTCGGCCATGCAGAGCATGCCGTCGGCCCGCAGGAAGGCGCCGTTGTCGGTCTCGTGCAGGCGGGTGAACCAGCACTGGCTGCCCTTGCAGTCGGCGGCCATGGCGCGGGTGATGTCGTTCTCATAGCCCAGCACCGCCTTGCCCGCCGGGCTCTGCCACAAAAGGATGTTGCGCTTTGCGTCCACATACTCCTGCATATCCTTGTGGTGGTCCAGGTGGTTCGGGGTCACGTTGGTGACCACCGCCACGTCGGGACTCTTGCGCATGCTGATGAGCTGGAAGCTGGACAGCTCCACCACGGCTTCGTCCTCGGGTTCGATCTCCGCCAGGATGGGCAGCAGCGCCCGCCCGATGTTGCCGCCCAGATGCACCCGCTTGCCCGCTGCGGTGAGCATGGCCGCGATGAGGCTGGTGGTGGTGGTCTTGCCGTCCGAGCCGGTGACGGCGGTGATGTGGCAGGGGCAATAGTCGAAGAACAGCTCCATCTCGCTGGTCACGATGCTGCCCGCCGCCTTCGCCGCCTGCAGGGCCGGGGTGTAATACTCAAAGCCCGGGGTGCGCATGATGATCTGCTGGCCTGCAAGGCCGTTCAGATAATCTTCGCCCAGAGACAGGCCCACGCCCAGCTGCTTGAGGGTCTCGGCGTAGTCGCCGAAGTCCTCCAGCTGCTTTTTATCGCACAGGGTCACCTGGGCGCCCATGGCACAGAACTGACCGATGAGGGTCTTATGGCTGACCCCTGCACCGATGAACGCCACCTTTTTGCCCCGCAGAAACGCGGCCAGGGCTTCGCTGTTCTTCTGCATCTTCGAAACACAGCCTTTCCTTCACAAAACGTGCCGCCGGGCGGCAAAACGCCCGGGAACGGTTATCTAATTCATTATAGTCACTTTTGCGGCCCCGCGCAACCAAAGGGGCGGCGCGCAGGGCGAAAAAAGCGTGAAAATTCGCCCCGCGTTTGAATTTTCTGCAATTTTTTGATAGGATAAGAACGTATAACCTCCGGCGGCGAAAACATATCCATGTTTTGTTCGTCTTACAATAATAAAGAAAGGGGGCGCGCCCCACGAAAAAGCTCAAACTGTTTTTCCTGGCCGGCCTTGCGGCGCTGTGTCTCACCGGCTGCGGCAGCCAGATCGAATTTACCTGGGCGATGGAGCGGGTGCCCAAAAACCTTGACCCGCAGCTGGCCTGGGAGAGCCCGGAACTGATCGCGGTGACCAACCTTTACAGCGGCCTGTTCCGGCTGGACGAGACGGGCAAGCCGGTGCCCGACTGCGCCGAGAGCTACACCGTCAGCGACGACGGCCTCACCTACACCTTCACCCTGAAGGAGGGGCTGGGCTACACCGAGAACCGGGGCGACGCTTCGGACTATAAACTCACGGCGGCGGACTTTGTGTTCGGCCTGCGGCGGGTGTACCGGGCCGAGACCCGCAGCCCCTACACCGACACCTACGCCGCCATCAAAAACAGCGGCGAAGTGCTTTCGGGCGCCATGGACGAGACGGCGCTGGGGGTAAGCGCGCCGGACGAGCGCACGGTGGTCATTCAGCTGGATCAGCCGGACCCGCAGCTGCTCTACAAGCTGGCGCTGCCGGGGGCGATGCCCTGCAACGAGGCGTTTTTTGAAAGCACCGAGGGCGCCTACGGCCTGACCCGCTCCGCCACGCTGGCCAACGGCAGTTTCTACGTTTACAACTGGAACGACAACGGCCTGTTTTTGCGCCGGCCGGCAGACGGCGACGCGGTGACCGCCCTGCGTCTGGTCATCAACGCCACCGGCCAGTCCGCCGATTCCAGCGGCAGTTCCGCCTCCGCCGTGCAGACGCTGTGGGGCGAGGCGCTGGTGAAAGAGGGCGGAGCCACCGCGGCTCTGAGCGAGACTCTCACCGCCGAGGGGCTGGATTCCATCCCCTATACCGCCACCACCTGGGTGCTGCTGTTCAACTGCGGCGACGAGACGCTGGCGCAGCCCCTCATCCGCCAGGCGCTCACGGCCAGCGCCCTCTCCGCGCCGGTGGAACTGCCGGAGGGCTTTGAGGCCGCCGACGGCCTCATCCCCCCCGCCGTGACCGTGCAGGGCGAAAACTACCGGGAGGCGGCAGGCAGCATCCGGCCCTCCTTCGGCAGCGCCTCCGATCTGTGCCGGGAGGGGCTCGCCGCGCTGGGCGTTTCCCGTTTTGAAAACATCACCCTGCTGGCCCCGGAGGGCGACGGCTACCTGCAGCTGGCCCAGAGCGTGAATCAGCAGTGGCAGAAGGAGCTGGGCGCCTATTCCGCTTACTTCCCGGTGAAGCAGCTCTCTCTGGAAGATCTGAACGCCCGGGTAGCGTCGGGAGACTACCAGATCGCCCTGCTGCCTCTCTCCCTTTCCAGCGACTCCGCCGCCCAGCTGCTGGGCGAGACCGCCGGTCTTGCCGCCTGGAACGACAGCGGCTGGCAGAACCAGCTGGCGGCCCTGTTTGCCGACGGCACCCACACCGCCGCCGACGCCGCCGCGCTGGAGCGCGGCCTGCTGGAGAGCGCCTGCGCCGCGCCCCTCTGGTTCCAGACCAAAGCCCTGCTGGTGCAGCCGGGGGTGGAGGGGCTGGTGTTCCGGCCCTTCGGCCCGGTGCTGGACGTCACCGGGGCTTCCATCCCCCAATGACAAAGGAGGACATCTGTATGGATTGCAAACATTCCGCCGACGTGAACCGCCGTCTGGCCCGCATCAGCGGCCAGGTGAACGGCATCCGGGAGATGGTGAACGAGGGCCGCCCCTGCGACGAACTGCTCATCCAGCTTTCCAGCGTGAGCAGCGCCGTGACCCAGGTGGCGAAGCTCATCCTCACCGAGCATCTGACCCACTGCGTTTTGCCCGACTGCGACGAGGAAACGCTGGCCAGCCTGGAAGAGGCCATCGACCAGTTCGCAAAGCTGAAATAAAAAAATCCGCTCCCTTCGGGGAGCGGATTTTTTGTTTGTTACAGGGCGGCCAGGGCGGCGTTCAGGCGGGCGAGGGTCTCCTCTCTGCCCAGCATGGCGGCCAGGTCGGTGCCGCCGCCGGGGGTGCGCTGCTTGCCGGAGAGGGCGATGCCCAGCGGATAGAGCAGCCAGCCGTTCTTGACCTCCATCTGCTCGGCCAGGGTCTTGCAGGCCTCGAAGATGGCGTCCTTGTTCCAGCTGTCCAGGCCTTCCAGCACCGGCTTCAGGGCTTCCAGTGCGGTCTTGGCGGTCTCGGGAGTGGTTTTCTGCTTCTTGTTGGCGTAGAGTTCGGGCCCGAAGGGCAGAACCGCGTCGAAGAAGTCCAGCTGCTCGGGGATCTCGCCCAGCACCTCGCAGCGGGGCTGAAGGTTCGCGCACAGCAGGTCGCGGTCGATGGGGCGGTGCACCGCCTGGTCGATCCAGGGATCGGCCATCTTGCGGAACTGCTCCGGGGTCAGGCGGCGGATGTACTCGGCGTTGATGGCCCGCAGCTTCAGCGGATCAAAGATGGCCGGGCTCTTGCTGATGCCGCTCTCGTCGAAGATCTTGCACATCTCTTCCAGAGTGAAGATCTCCTGCTCACCCTTGGGGCTCCAGCCCAGCAGCAGGATGTAGTTCAGAATGGCCTCGCTGAGGTAGCCCTTGGCCACCAGATCCTGATAGGAGGCGTCGCCGTTGCGCTTGGACAGCTTGGCGTGGGCGTCCTTCATCACCGGCGGGCAGTGGATGTACACCGGCACGGGCCAGCCGAAGGCCTGGTAGAGCAGGTTGTACTTGGGCGCGCTGGACAGATACTCCGAACCGCGGATGACGTGGGTGATGCCCATCAGATGGTCGTCCACCACGTTGGCGAAGTTGTAGGTGGGCATGCCGTCCGCCTTGATGAGGATCTGGTCCTCCAGCTCGGCGTTGTTCACCTCGATGTGGCCATAGACCGCGTCGTCAAAGCCGGTGATGCCTTCGGTGGGGCACTTCTGGCGGATGACGTAGGGAGTGCCCGCCGCCAGCTTTTCCGCCACCTCTTCGGGGCTTAAGTTCCGGCAGTGGCGGTCGTAGTGGCCCACCGCCTCGCCGGCGGCTTTCTGCTGCTCGTGCAGCTGCTCCAGCCGCTCGGTGGTGCAGAAGCAGTAGTAGGCCTTGCCCTCTTTCACCAGCTGCTCGGCATACTGCTTGAACATGCCCATGCGCTCGCTCTGGACATAGGGGCCCACCGGGCCGCCCACGTCGGGGCCTTCGTCCCAGGTGAGGCCGGTCTGGCGCAGGGTGTTGTAGATGATGTCCACCGCGCCGTCCACATAGCGGCCCTGGTCGGTGTCCTCGATGCGGAGGATAAACACGCCGTCGGGGGCGCTGCGGGCCTTGAGATAGGCATAGAGGGCGGTGCGCAGGTTGCCCACGTGCATGTAGCCCGTGGGGCTGGGGGCAAATCGGGTGCGGACAGAATTGTTCAACATAGTGCGGATACTCCTTTGAACCGGCGGCGCCGCGCGGCCCGCCGGGCTTGTCTTTGTTTCATTCTAATCGCTCAAAGCGCCTTTGTCAATTTCCCGATTTGCAAAGAGGGCTTCTTTTTCTTATAATAGGTATATTCCCGTGCGGCCCGCCGGGCCGACCCTCACGACAACAGGAGTTTTACCCATGAATTTTCTCTCTTTTTCCTTTGTGGGCTTCGGCATCGTGCTGTTCGCCCTCTGGTGGGCGCTGCCTGCCCGGCTGCGTTTCTGGGCGCTGGCGGCGGCCAACGTCTACTTCGCCCTCAGCTTCGGGCTGCAGGCGCTGACGGCGCTGGCGCTCATCACCGCTGCGGGCTGGCTTTGCGGACTTTGGATGGCCCACGGCGGCGGAAAAGCCGCGCTGACGGTGGGCGTGCTGGCGGGCGTGCTGCCTCTGGCGGGCTATAAATACCTGCCGGCGCTGGCGGGCCGCTGGGAGGCGCTGGCCGCCTTTTCCGGTCTGCTCATGCCGGTGGGCATCAGCTTCTTCGTGTTCAAGAACATCACCTACCTTGTGGCGGTGTATAAAGGGAATCTCCCCACCGAGAAGAATCCGGTCTGCTGCTTTGCCTACACCGGCTTTTTCGCCCAGCTCACCAGCGGGCCCATCCAGAGGGCGGAAAGCCTTCTGCCCCAACTGAAAGACCCGCCCGCCTTTGACCGGGCGCTGGCGCTGAACGGCTGTGTGCGGTTGTGCTGGGGCCTGTTTTTGAAAAAGTGCCTGGCGGACCACTTTGCCGCCCACTACAACGCCCTCTACCAGCCCAACCACTACTACGGTCTGGGCATTCTGTGGTCGCTGGCTGCCTATTCCCTCTACATCTACTTCGATTTCGCCAGCTACTCCCAGCTGGCCATCGGCGTGGCGAACCTGTTGGGGCTGCGCTGTGAGGAGAACTTCCTGAGCCCCTATCTCTCCCGCAGCGTGGGCGAGTTCTGGCGGCGCTGGCACATCAGCCTTTCCAGCTTCCTGCGGGACTACATCTACATCCCCCTGGGCGGCAGCCGCAACGGCGTGGCGGTGCTCGTTCTTGCCACCATGGTCACCTTCCTGGTCTCCGGCGCGTGGCACGGCGCGGCGCTGGGCTTCGTGGTCTGGGGCGCGCTCCACGGGCTTTATCTGCTGGCAGGGCGGGCCACCCGCGGTGTGCGGGAGAAGGCCTGGGGCCTTCTGCGCCAGAAAAAGGACAGCCCGCTGCGCAGCGTCGTGAGCTGGGCGGTCACGCTGGTGCTGGTGTGCTTTGCGTGGATCTTCTTCTTCAGCGGCGACGTGAGCCAGGTGCGCCTGCTGATGGACTACCTGCTGCAGCCCATCCCCTTCAGTTTGCAGTATGTGAAGGAGAGCTTCACCCAGCTGGGCTACACCACCGCCATCCTCTTCCGGCTGGGTTTGTTCACCCTGGCGGCTTTCGGGGTGGACTTTGCCGCCCGCAAGGAGGGCTTCGGCCGCTGGGCCGAGGCGCGCAAAGGCTGGGTGCAGGTGCTTTTCTGCTACGGGTGCATCTTTGCCACCCTGTTCTGGGGCGCGGCGGGCACGCTGCAGAACATCTATTTCCAGTTTTAAAAGGAGGCGCGGGATTTGAAACGTTTTCTCTGCATCGTGGCGCTGTTCCTCGCGCCCGTCTTTCTGTTCATTGGCCTCTTTGCCGGGGCCATCTACGCCAGCGGCGAATGGCGCACCGAAGAGGAGATCGCCGCGCGGGTGGCGGCGGGTGAGCCGGCCTTTATGGGCCTGGCCTACCGGGACAACACCCGCTACTACAAACACCTTGTGGCCAATGAGCTGGGGGCCGACCTGCTGGTGCTGGGCACCAGCAGAAGCATGCAGTTCCACAGCGAGTTTTTCACCACCGACAGCTTCTACAACGCCGGCGGCGGCGCGGGCTACGTGAATGAGTTCCAGTATTTTCTGGAACAACTGGACGAGGACAAACTGCCCTCCACCCTCATCATGGTGCTGGACCAGAACTTTTTCAATCAGGCCTGGGTGGGCACCGGCAGCATGCCGGAGTTCTTCGACTACAACCACTATGATTTCTCCTGGAAATCGGCGCTGCCCGAGGCCATCCGCGGCTGGGCCCAGGGCAAGTTCACCCTGCGCAGCGCCTACTCCGCCCACCCGAACGTCTACGGCATGGCCGCCATTGGCCGGGGCAGCGGCTACAACGCCGACGGCAGTTACTGCTACGGCTCCCTGCTGGACCACCCGGAGACCGGCACCGACGTGGGCTTCCACGACACCTATGACCGCATCCTGAAGGGCACCGACCGCTTTGAGTTTGGCGAGTATGTCTACGAACCCAGCACCCTTGCCATCCAGTCGCTGCTGGCCTTTTGCAACGATCACGAGATCGAAGTGGTGCTGATCGTGCCGCCCTACGCCCCCAGCGTTTATGAGCGGATGGTGGAAAGCGGCAACTACGGTTACTTCGACTGGATCATGCCCGTCCTCACCGAGCTGTGCGAGCCCTACGGATATGAGGTGTACGATTTCTCCTACATGCCTGACACGCTGGACGAAGAATATGTGGACGGCTACCACGGCAGCGACCGGGTCTACGCCCGCCTTGCGCTGCATCTGGCCGAGGAGAGCGAGACGCTGGCCGGCCTTATCGACACCGACTATCTGAACGCGGCCCTGGCCCCTTCTTCCAGCCCGCTGCGGCTGGCCCAATAACACCCTTGCGCCGCCCTTTCGGCGGGTATATAATGAATAACGATCTTCCGGGCACGCCCGGCGCAGAATTGAGGTTTTAGCAATGAGCGAACAAATCGAGCGCAAAAAGCGCATTCTTTCCGGCATCCAGCCCACCGGCACTTTCACCCTGGGCAACTACATCGGGGCCGTCCGCAACTGGGGCAGCCTGCAGGAGGACTTTGAGTGCCTGTACATGGTGGCCGACCTGCACTCGCTGACCGTGCGTCAGGAGCCTGCGGCCCTGCGCCGCCAGACCCGGGAGGCCGCCGCCATGCTGCTGGCCGCCGGCATCGACCCCAAGGTGAGCCTGCTGTTCGTGCAGAGCCATGTGCCCGCCCATGTGCAGCTGAGCTGGGTGCTCAGCTGCAACACCCAGTTCGGTGAGCTGTCCCGCATGACCCAGTTCAAGGACAAGAGCGCCAAACACGCCGACAACGTGAACGCCGGCCTGTTCACCTACCCCGCCCTGATGGCCGCGGACATCCTTGTTTACAACGCGGATCTGGTGCCCGTGGGTGTGGATCAGAAGCAGCATCTGGAGCTGGCCCGCAACGTGGCCCAGCGGTTCAACAACCTCTACAGCCCCACCTTCACCCTGCCCGAGCCCTACATCGCCAAGACCGGCGCCAAGATCATGAGCCTGCAGGAGCCGGACAAGAAGATGAGCAAGAGCGACACCAACGTGAACAGCTTCATTCTGATGACCGACGACGCCGACACCATCCTGCGCAAGTTCAAGCGCGCCGTGACCGACAGCGACGGCGTGGTTCGCGCCGGCGACGATAAGCCCGGCGTGACCAACCTGATGAGCATCTACGCCAGCCTCACCGGCAAGACCTTCGCCGACATCGAGAAGGAGTTCGAGGGCCAGGGCTACGGCGTGTTCAAGGAAGCGGTGGCCGGCAGCGTCATCGACGCCTTCCGCCCCATCCAGACCGAGTACGCCCGCATCCTGGCGGACAAGGAATATCTGGACGGCGTGCTGAAAGAAGGCGCCGCCGCCGCCAGCCGCATCGCCGACCGCATGGTGGCCAAGGTCTACAAGAAAGTGGGCCTGGTACAGCTGTAAACCCCGCTGTTTCGCCGCGCTCCCCAAGGGAGCGCGGTTTTTGTTCACAAAAATTTCTCATTATTCCATTTTTGCCATATATTGACATTTTGCTCCTTTCGCGGTATAATTGTGTCACAAATTTCCTGAACGTATAAGTCTATTCCCGCGAAAAAAAGGAGAAATACCATGAAATCCACCGGTATCGTGCGCAAGATCGACGGTCTGGGCCGGGTGGTGCTGCCCATTGAGCTGCGCCGCTTGATGAACCTGGAGGAAAACGCCGCCCTGGAGATCTTTGTGGACGGGGACGAGATCGTGCTGAAGAAGTACCAGCCGGCCTGCATCTTCTGCGGTGAGGCCAAAGGCGTGGTGGCCTTTGAAGGCCGCAACATCTGTCCCGCCTGCCGCAAAAAGATCGGCAGCCTGTGACCCATCGCTTTGCAAAAGAAAACGGCCCCCTGCCCGGCGTGCGGGCAGGAGGCCGTTGTTGCTTTGTTCAGCGCACCCGGTCAATGCGCCCCTCGCTGTTCTTGATGAGGTTGAACAGGCTGGTGGCGTAGAGCGGGTAGTCCTTGGAAAGGCTCTCGGTGGTCATGGCAAAGCAGGAGGTGTCTTTCAGGGCCGGGCCGTTGCCCATGTTCTCGCCGTCCAGCGCGGCCTTCACATTGGCCTGGGCCGTGCTCATGGCGGCGGCGGAATAGCCCTGCCAGCGTCCCGGGCTCACCCGGAACAGGCTCTCGGCGTTCTTGGGAGCCGAAGCGTAGAGCAGGCGGAACATGTTGTAGACCGCCAGCATCAGATAGGCGCTCACCTCGCTCACCAGGCCCTTGTCCGGGCAGGCGGCCAGCTTGCTGAACAGGATGTTCAGGCTGTTGGAGATGAGCTTTTTGTTCAGCGTGGGCAGCACGCTGCCCTTGTAGACGCTGTCCTTCGCGGTCTCGGGATTGGGGATCTCCTCCACCGTGAGGGTCAGGCCGCTGCGGTCGGCGCTGCGGCCCAGAAGATAATCGCAGGATACGTCGTAGTAATCCGCCACCCGCACCACAAAGTCCAGGCCGCACTCACGGATGCCCTTCTCATAGTGGGACAGCAGCGCCTGGGACACCCCCAGCTCTGCCGCGGCCTGTTTCTGCGTGATGCCCCGCTCCTTGCGAAGAAGGGTGATGATGCGATTGAATTCCATGATATCCTGCTCCCTGTCATTACTCCGGCCGCCCGCCGCGCCGCCGGCCCGTTCAATGCCGCAAAGGGCATAACAGCGCGGTTTGCGGGCACTTTTCGCCCGCCGGGGGCCATTACACATCGTAAATTATAAATCAGCGAAAACGCGTTGTAAATACGAAATTCGCCAAATTCCCCCAGCCTTTTTCGTGGGATTTGTCCATGCTTGACTTTAAAAACTATATGTACGATAATGATGCCGGGCTCTTTTCTAAATATAGTGTTTGCCCGCGCTGAAACATTCCTGTTTGTTACTATTTTGTAATATATTCAACGCCATGTGCGCCCCGAAAACGGGCGCGGGAAGGATGACGACAACGTGAAGACTTTTAAACTGCATCTGATCCGCCACGGGCTGACCCGGGGCAACCTGGAAGGGCTGTATGTGGGCGGCGGCACCGACCTGCCCCTGTGCGACGAGGGCCGCCACGACCTGGAGGTCTTTAAGAGCCGCTTTGTCTACCCCGCGCCGGACACGGTGTTCACCTCACCCCTGGCCCGTGCGGTGGAAACGGCGGATCTGCTCTTCCCCGCTGCCAGCCATCGGCTGGTGGTGCCCCAGCTGCGGGAGGCGAACTTCGGCGTGTTCGAAGGGCGCAAAATGGAAGAGCTGGTGAAGGACCCGGAATTCGCCCGCTGGATGGACCCCACCCCCGGCTTTGTGCCCGAGGGAGCGGAGCCCACAAAGGAGTTCCACGCCCGCTGCGCCGACACGCTGCACAAGCTGCTGGAATACATGATCCGCTCGGAGGTCACCGAGGCCGCCTGCGTCACCCACGGCGGCGTCATCATGAGCATGCTGGCCCAGAGCGCCCTGCCCCGCCGCCCGGCGGAGCAGTGGATGGCCGATCCCGGCTGCGGCTACACCGTGCAGACTGACGTAGCCATGTGGATGCGGGACGAGCTGGTGGAGGCGGTGGCCATCCAGCCTGCGGGCTACATGGACGAAGAATAAAAAAAGGCCGGCTGTCTTAGCCGGCCTTTTTCTTCTGTTTTTCAGGCCACGCCCAAAACGGCCAGCACCACAAGCATACCCACCACACCGCAGAGGATGGTGATGGAGTTGATGCAGCTGGTAAGGCCGGCGTCGCCGCCGCACTTTGCCGTGAAGGCCGGCGAGATCACCGAGGCGGGAGCGAAGGCCATCACCGCCAGGACCTGGCGGATCTCCAGCGGCAGGGGCACAAAGATGTACATCGCCGCGGCCAGCAGCACCGCCGCCGTCAGCCGGATGCCCACCACCTGGCCCACCCGGCGCAGGTACTCGGGGCGCAGGTCCAGATCGAACATGGCGCCGATCATCAGCATGGCCACGAAGGGGTTCGCCGCCGAGATGGGGCTGATGAACTCCACCAGCGCACCGGGCAGCTGCACACCGGCCATCACCAGCACCAGCATGGTGACATAGGTGACAAAGGGCACCGAACTGCCCAGCTTTTTCAACACATCCACCGGGCGCAGGGGCTTGTCCCCCACATGGAGCACGCCGCTGGCCCAGGCATAGCTGCCGCCGGTGCAGATGATGGCGTTGCCCACGTCGAACAGACAGGCGGCCACCACGCCCTCCGGCCCAAGGTAGCTCTGGACAAAGGGCAGCGCGAAGGCGCCGATGTTGTAGCCCGGGCAGTTGATCATGAACAGCGCCCGCTCGCCGGGTGCCTTGCCCCGGCCGATGAACTGGCCCAGCAGCATCATGGCGCAGCAGATGCCAAACCCCAGCAGCGGCAGCAGCAAAAGGCTGGAACGCCACTCCATGGAGGCAAAGTTTGTAATGACCGCCGCGGGCAGCGTGACGCACAGCACCACCTGGGTAAGCACCCTGTAATCCTGTTTGCCAAACACGCCGATCCGCTTGAGGAAATAGCCCAATGCGAGAATAAACACATAGGACGCGGAATGCTGCAGCACCTCTGCCACTTGTTCGTCAACCCCTTCTTTTTCTGTTGCGGCCCGGGCCGCACTCTTGTTAACGTATCACAAACCGGCCGAAAACGCCAGCGGCCACACAAAAAAAATCTTTTTTTGGCAATGGTCACAAAAATATGCAACTATGGTATAATAGTAGCTGAAAGATTACCCCCACGTGGGAGATGTGCTGTATGTTTGGGAAAGAAAACGCTGTGGTGAATATCCGCACGCAGGTCTACAACGCCATCAAGGAGAACATCTGCGACGGCCGCTACGAGCCCGGCCAGCGGCTGAACGAAGTGGAGCTGGCACGCTCGCTGAGCGTCAGCCGCAGCCCGGTGCGGGAGGCTCTGCGCCGTCTTGCGGCGGACGGCCTGGTGGTGGAATTGCCCAACCGGGGCGTTTTCGTGCGCGAGTTCACCCCTCAGGACATCCAGGAGATCTTTGACGTGCGCGTGCTTTTGGAAAGCTACTGCATCCAGCGCTCGGTGCAGTTCATGACCACCGAGCACAAGCAGGAGCTGATGCGCTGCCTGGACCAGATCACCTATTACCACGAGCGGCAGGATATGAAAAAGCACATCGAGGCGGACTTTCAGCTGCACATGCTCATCATCCGCATCGGCGGCAACCGGCTGGTGGAGGATATGTATCAGCGCATCTCCTCCCAGGTCCAGCAGTTCCGCATCTACTCGCTGGAGTCAAAGCGCCGCTTCCGCGAATCGCTGGTGGAGCACACCACCGTCGTCCACTGCCTGCTCACCGGCAACGTGGAAGAGGCGGACCGGGTGAACCGCCGCCATCTGGAGCTGGCGCGGGACAAGATCAACGAATATCTCATCAGCAAACAGACCCATCAGCCTCTGGAATAAGGCTTTTCCGAAACACAGGGATGCGCCCGGTACGCCGCTCAATCGGCAGCGTGCCGGGCGCTTTTTCTGCCAAAATGGCCAGTCCCCCGCTCAAGGTTTTTGCAAGCCCTTGAGCGGGGGACCGGCGCGTATTACACATTCCCGTTTGCCGCTTTTTTACGTCGCGCGCGGCCGCCGCGCACGGCAAGCTGTTTCACGGTGAAAAACCTTAGTGAATGAAGATGCTGGCGATGATCAGAACGATACCGCCCACCACGGGCACCAGGATGGAGCCGATGGTCCAGGTCTTCAGGCTGGTCTTGATGTCCATGCCGCTGAAGTTGGTGACCACGTGGAAGTAGCTATCATTCAGGAAGGAGGGGCACATGGCGGTCATGCAGATGGCCAGGCCCGCGATGTAGGGGTTGATGCCCAGGGTGGCGACCATCGGGGCCACAATGGCGGAGCCGGTGATCATAGCGGTGGTACCGCTGCCCTGGGGGAAGCGCATGATGGTGCCGATGAGCAGGGGCACCAGAACGCCGGGGATGCCAACAGCCACGATGCCGTCAGCCATGATCTGGGCAGCGCCGGTAGCCTTGACGACAGCGCCCAGGGCGCCGCCGGCGGCGGTGATCATCACGATGGGGCCGGCGTCCTTCAGGGCGTCGTTCATCATGCCAACAACGGTCTTGTTGTCCAGGTCGCGTGCCAGGACGAAGGCGCCCAGGCACAGGGCCACGAACAGAGCGATAACAGGGTTGCCCAGGAAGGTGACGACCTGGCCGATGACAGTGCCGGCGAGGGCGGTCTGGCCCACGACGGTGTTGGCAAGGATCAGCACAACGGGCAGCAGCAGGATGGTGAAGCTGATGCCGGCGCCGGGCAGCTTCTCGGTGCTCAGCAGCTCTTCAAAGTCGGAGTTTTCCAGCTCCTTGCCGGCCTTGATCTTGGCGTCGATCTTGTCCAGAACGGCCAGCTGGGCGTCGGTGTACTTGGAGCGGTCGATCTCGTAGGGAACCACGAAGTCGGGGTACTTGTTGCCGAACCAGCGGAACAGGAACACGGAGAAGATGAACACAGGAACAGACAGCAGCAGGCCGAAGATGATGAACATGCCAAGGTCAACGGCCAGGCCTTCCTGCTGGAAGGTGCTCACAACGGCCAAGGGGCCGGGGGTGGGGGGAACCAGGAAGTGGGTGATGTACAGGCCCATGCCCAGGATGCCGCCCAGGCCGACCATGGACTTCTTGGTCAGACGGCTGAACTCTTTGGCCAGGCTGGACAGGATCACGAAGCCGGAGTCACAGAACACGGGGATGGACACCACGAAACCGGTGAGGCCCAGCACCACGTCGGCCCGCTTCACGCCGACCAGTTTCAGAATGGTCAGCGCCATGCGTTTGGCCGCGCCGCTTTTTTCCAGGAAGATACCCATGATGCAGCCGAAGCCGATCACGATGCCGATGCTGGTCATGGTGCCGCCAAAGCCGGCAGTGACCATGCCGATGGACTCGCTGAAGGTGATGCCCTCAGACAGAACAGCGATCAGGATTGCAGAGATGATCAGCGAGGGGAACGCGTGCATGCGGGTGAAAATAATAAGACCCATCATCACGACAACGCCGATCAGCATTGCCAATACTGGATTCATACGATTCACTCCTTCTCAAAGTTAACGGGATACGTCTGCGGAATGTGTAACATATCAACTGGCGCGTCCTCGCGCCGGGAGACGGATAAAAGGGTCAGATGACCGGGCCCAGGCAGTGGATGTCGATGGAGCTGACGTACTGGATGGCCTCGTTCTTGGTCATCTCGCCGGAGAGGGTGCGCAGGGCCTTGGCGAAGGCTTCCTCGCCCACCTGCTCGATGGTCTTGTCGCCGGTGATGATGAGGCCGGCGTTCAGGTCCATATCCTGCTCCATGCGGGGGTAGGTGATGGGGTTGCCGCAGATCTTGACCACAGGCATGCAGGGGAAGCCCTGAGGCGCGCCGCGGCCGGTGCTGAACATCATGAACTGGGCGCCGGTGGCAGCCATGCCGGTGAGGATCTCAGGCTCGCGGCCCGGGGTGTCCTTGATCCACAGGCCCTTCTGGTTGGTAACGTACTCGGGGTAGTCCAGCACGCCCTGGATGGGACGGGTGCCGGATTTCACGATGGCGCCCAGGGTCTTTTCCTCGATGCTGGACAGGCCGCCGGCGATGTTGCCGGGGGTGGGCTGGCCTTTGCGCATGTCGCAGCCGATGGCCTTGGCACGGTTCTCCATCTTCTCAACGATCTCGAAGATCTTGTCGCCCACTTCCTTGGAGACGGCGCGGCGGGCCAGCAGATGCTCGCCGCCGATGAACTCGGTGGTCTCGCCGAAGATGACGGTGGCGCCCAAGTCCACCAGCTTGTCGGCCACATAGCCGATCACGCAGTTGGAAGCCATGCCGCTGGTGGTGTCGGACGCGCCGCACTTGATGGCCATGACGATGTTGGACACGTCCACCGGCTGACGCTGCAGGCCGGAGGCCTCGATGACCAGACGGCGGGCGATGTCGGTGCCGGCCTGGATGGCCTTGGACACGCCGCCCAGCTCCTGGATGTGGATGATCTCCACATGCTTGCCGGTGGCGGCGATCTCCTTGACCATGCGCTCATGGTCGGTGCCTTCGCAGCCCAGGCTGACCACCAGCACGCTGGCCAGGTTGGGGCTCTTGCCCAGGCTGATGAGGGTGTCGGTGACACGCTCCAGATCGGGCGGCATCTGGCAGCAGCCCTGGTGATGCAGGAAGGACACGGTGCCCATGACCTGGCGGCAGATGGCCTGAGCCACGTCATTGGCGCAGGTCACGCTGGGGATAACGCCCACATAGTTGCGCGCGCCCACCTTGCCGTCCGGGCGCACATAACCCATAAATTCCATATCGCTTACTCCTTCCAGTCGCCGCGGCCGCGCATGCTGTCCAGATTGTGGATGTGCACGTATTCGCCTTTTTTGATCTCTTTGGTGGCGATGCCGATCTCCTCGCCGTACTTCATGATCAGCTCGCCCTTGTGGATGTCGCGCACGGCGATCTTGTGGCCGAAGGGCACATCGCCGATGACATTCACTTTTTCGCTGTCGCCCCGCTTGTCGCGGATCTCCACTTCGGTGCCGTCCACGATGCCGTCGGCGAAGATGGTGGCAACGTTGTCTTTGTCGCTGACTTTCAGCGCAAGTTTCAGATCCATAGCTGTTCTCCTTTGCTCAATTCAGCCTTTCACGGCCATCACGCTCACGCCGTCGGGAATCACAACGACGCTGGCGTCTTTACCCTTGATGCCATAGGCGATCTCCAGCGCCTCGTCCGGGGTGGAGGCGGGGATCATGTTGGCCTTGCGCACCTCTTCGGGATCCAGGTACGTGGTGACCAGGATCACCTTGTGGTGACGCAGGATGCGGGAGTAGATCTGGGGGCACCACTGCTCGGAGATGGTCTCCTTGGGCGGGATCTTGGACAGATAAGCGTCGATCTCGTCCACGGTGCCCAGAGTGATGAGCTTTTCGAAGTTGGTGCCGCCCATGCCGTCGCAGCAGGAGCAGCACATGATGATGACGCCGTCCTCACCGGCGCAGGCCTCGGCGGTGGCCACCGCCTTGGGGCTCTGGTAGAGGTTCTGGTCCAGGGGATAGCCGCCGTTGGAGGTGATGACGATGTCGCCCTCGATGCTGGGGCACTGGCTCTGCTCGCGGATGAACTGCACGCCGGCGGCGTGAGCCTCCTCCAGATCGCCGGCCCAGGCGGCCACGACCTTCTTCTCACCGTCCAGCGCCACGTTCATGATGAACTGCACATTCACCGCGCGGGCGGCGCAGACCATGTCTTTGTGGATGGGGTTGCCCTCCAGCACGCCGGTGACCGAGTGGGGATCGGCGATGGCCTTGTAGCTGTGGTTCTCGTTCACGGTGGCGGCGTTGCAGATGCCGGGCAGGATGCTCTTGCGCCCGCCGGAGAAGCCGGCGAAGAAGTGAGGCTCGATGAAGCCCTCGCAGATCAGCAGGTCGCAGTCCACGGCGATCTTGTTGCAGAAGAATTCGGCGCCGCTGGGCAGGTCGCACACCTTGACGAAGTCGTCCGGCTCAAAGGCGTTGTTCACGGCGATCTTCTCGTTGTCCACGATGGCGTCGCCGAACATGCGCCGCTGCTCGGCCTCAGTGGTGGGCCGGTGCAGGCCGGTGGCGATGAGGATGGTGATGTCCGCGTCCGGGTTGCCGGCGCGGATCTCCGCCAGCAGGATGGGCAGGGTCAGCTTGCTGGGCACCGCACGGGTGTGGTCGCTGGTGACCAGGGTGACCTTCTTCTTGCCCACGGCCAGCTCCCGCAGCGTTTTGGAGCCGATGGGGTGCGCCAGGGCGTCCTTCACCAGTTCCGCCTCGCTCTTGGCCGCTTTGTACTCATGCATTTTCGCGGTGACGACGGCCTTCAGGTTGGCCTCGTCCACATGCAGGTCCAAAGTGGAGGTGTAATAAGGGATCTTGATGGTTTTCATCGTCGTTCTCCTTCTTTCTCCATGCAAAAAAGTATTACGTCGGAAAGTTTTTCGCAAATTGCATTTTGTATACAATTTTCGCTGTGACACCTTAACTTTATCCCTTAATTTGTCATATGTCAACAATTTTACGCAAATTTTAGCAAAATGACCATAGAAATCGTGCAGATTCACAATGCATTATATGAATGAAACGTGAATAAAAGAACAGCCGGCGGGGCACAAGGCCCGCCGGCTGCAGATGGATATTTTCTCGTTTTAGGATGTATTAAATTTCACGCTTGAGCAGCAGCACCGCCACGTCGTTCACGTTGGTGCCGGTGGGGCCGGTCATCACCAGGCCGCCCACCTTTTGCAGGGCGTGATAGGCGTCGTTGTTTTTCAGGACCTCAAAAATGTCCAAGCCCTGCTCCTTCAGGCGGGAGGCAGTGGTATAGTCCACATAGCCGCCGGCGGCGTCGGTGGGGCCGTCGGTGCCGTCGCTGCCCACGCTGAACACCGCCGCGCCGGAAAGCCCGGCGATGCCCTGGGCCGCGCCCAGCGCCAGTTCCTGGTTGCGGCCGCCTTTGCCCGTGCCGGTGAGGTGCACCACCGTCTCGCCGCCGGCGATGAAGGCCAGGGAGTGGTCGGCCTCGGCGTGGGTGCGGGCGATGGCGCCCAGGAAGGCGCCGGCCTCCCGGGCTTCACAGGCCAGGCAGTCGGTGAGGACCACCGGCTCGTAGCCCAGCTTCTGGCAGGCGGTCTTTGCGGCGGCGCACAGCTGCCGCACGCTGCCGGTGATCTTTGTGGTCACGTTATCCAGCTGTTTGGGGGTCTCTACCTCCATCAGGCCCAGGGCCGCCTCGCTCATCTTCAGGCCGTATTTCGCGATGATGGCCTTGGCGTCGGCGGCGGTGGAGGAGTCGGGATAGGCAGGGCCGGAGGCGATCATGTCCAGCGGATCGCCCAGGATGTCCGAAAGGACGATGCTGTACACCTGGGCCGGGGCGCAGATCTGGGCGAATTTGCCGCCCTTCACCGCGGAGAGGCGCTTGCGCAGGGTGTTGATCTCCACGATGTCCGCCCCGCAGGCCAGCAGCTGTTTGGTGATGTCCGCCAGCTCCTCGCCGCTCACCAGCGTCTTTTCAAACAGGGCTGAGCCGCCGCCGGAAACGAGGAACAGCACCGTGTCCTCGGCGGTGAGGTCTTTCACCAGGTCGATGGCCGCCTGCGCGCCCCGGAAGCTGTTTTCGTCCGGCACGGGATGGCCGGCCTCCCAGATGTCGAAATTGGCGATGGGGCCCATGCTGTGGCCGTATTTGGTCACAACGACGCCCGCCTCGATGCGGCTGCCCAGCAGGTCGCTGGCGGTCTTTGCCATCTGCCAGGCCGCCTTGCCCGCGGCCACCAGCCGCACCCGGCCGCCGCTGAAGAAATGCCCCTCCAACGCTTTTTTCACCGCGTTGTCGGGCAGGGCAGCTTCCAGCGCAGCCCCGATGATCTTGTCCGCGTCTTCGCGCAATGTGGCCATGGGATCTTCCTCCTTCAAAGCTGTTTGCCGGCAGAGCCGGCCCTGGATTGTATACAAAACCCATTGTTAGTTCATTATTAGCACGATTTCCACCGGGGCGCAACTGGCATTTTCCACGAGATTTTTTTGTAAAAATCTCCGATATGCAAAAAGCGCAGGGCAAGCCCGCCCTGCGCTTTCGGTTCACGATTTACTTTTCAGGGCCGTATTTCGGCGCGGGCTTCTCCCCCGCCGTCCCTGTGCCGGGGACCTGTGCCGGAGGCGCAGGCGGCGGCTGGATGGGTTTTTGCGGCCGGCGGCGGCGCGCCGCACGAAGGAGGACAAGCACCACCAGCACGATGACCGCCAGCACCAGCAGCACCGGCAGCAGGTAAATGACGCCGATGGCCACGTCCTGCACGCCGTTTGCGAAGTTGTGCCAGCTCTCCTTGAAGGCGGTGACGGCGCGGGAGCCGAAGTTGTTGCTCACGGGGGTGAGCACCCGCACCTCGTCCAGCGAGACGTCCACGGTGGAGTAGGCCAGCAGGCTGTCGTAGACCCGCTGCTGCCCGGTGTAGCTTTCGATTTCATAGCGCACCTGGGCCAGCTGCTCCTCGATGGCCAAAAGGTCCGCCAAATCCCCCGCCTGGCCCGCCAGTTCCAGCAGGCGGGCTTCCTGGGTGCGCAGGCTCTCCAGTCGCGCTTCCAGGTCCACATAATCGGCGGTGATGTCCTCGGTGGTCTCGCTCTTATAGGTCACGCTGCCCGCGGCGGAGGCGTCGTTCAGAAAGTCGGCGTAGCTTTCGCTGGGCACCCGGAAGGTATAGCGCACCCAGCGGCTGCCGTTCTCGGCGCTGCCGCCCTCGTCGCTGCCCTGCACCCAGGCGTCGGCGTCGGACGCGGCTTTGAGCAGCTTGTCACGGGTGGCGTCGAACTCTTCGGTCTCCATCTCCAGCGAAGCGTTGTAGATGATCTTGCGCCCGTCATTGGGGGAAAGGCGGTCCGCCTCGGTGCCGGAAAGGCCCGCGTCGGCGGATTCCTCGCTCACGGCGTAGTCCATGTTGCCGTTATAGGCTTCCGGCGCGGCGGCGGTGCCGCCGGACGAAGCCCCGCATCCAACCAGCAGCCCGGCGCACAGCGCCGCCGCCAGCAGAAGACTCATTGCCCGTTTCATGGTGTTCCCTCCTTTTTATCTCCTTGCCCCGGCCCTGCGGCCGCGGGCTCCTCTGCTTTTTAAACGAAAGGGCGCCGCGGATTATTGCGCCCGCCCTTTAAATACAGTATAATGGACAGGGTGTGCCGGCACAAGGGCTGCCGGCCAGGACAACGAAGGGTAAAGGAAGTGTGCCGATGAATTTCATGGTAGGTCAGAGCGGCGGTCCCACCGCCGTCATCAACGCCAGCCTCGCCGGCGTGTTTGAGACTGCCCGCAGCTGCGGCGCGGTGCGGGTGCTGGGCATGCAGCACGGCATCGAAGGGCTTTTGAAAGGCCAGGTGGCGGATCTCTCCCGCCTGTTCGACAACGATCTGGCCATCGAGCTGCTCAAGCGCACCCCCTCCTCCTATCTCGGCAGCTGCCGCTACAAGCTGCCTGAGCCGGTGGTGGGAGACGAGGTGTACGAGACATTGTTTGAGCTGTTCGCCCGCTATCAGGTGGACGCGGTGCTCTACATCGGCGGCAACGACAGCATGGACACCATCGCCAAGCTTTCCGCTTACGGCGAGGCCATCGGCAGCCTCATCCGTTTTGTGGGCGTGCCCAAGACCATCGACAACGACCTGGTCTGCACCGACCACACTCCCGGCTTCGGCTCGGCGGCGAAGTACATCGCCACCATCATGAAGGAGATCATCCGGGATTCCAGCGCCTACGACCTGCGCAGCGTGACGGTGGCGGAGATCATGGGCCGCCACGCCGGCTGGCTGGCGGGCGCGGCGAGCCTGGCCAAGGGCGACGACTGCGACGGGCCGGACCTCATTCTGCTGCCGGAGATCCCCTTTGACCCGAAGCTGTTCCTGCGGCGGGTGGACCGGCTGCAAAAGCAGAAGGAGAATGTCATCATTGCCGCCAGCGAGGGCGTGAAGGACCGGGAGGGCCGCTTCCTGTGCGATTTGGCCGGCGAGGGCGGCCAGCTAGACGCCTTTGGCCACAAGGCCATGCTCTCCGGCACCAGCCGGTATCTGGCGGGGCTCATCCAGCAGGAGCTGGGCTGCAAGAGCCGCGCCATCGAGCTTTCCACCCTGCAGCGGTGCGCGGGGCATCTGGCCAGCCGCACCGACATCAGCGAGGCCTACCGGGTGGGCGGCGCGGCGGTGCGCGCCGCGCTGGAAGGGCGAACCGGCTGCATGGCGGCGCTGACCCGCCTCAGCGACCAGCCCTATCTGTGCGGCACCGAACTGGTGGACGTGCACAAGGTGGCCAACGCGGAAAAGACCGTGCCGCTGGAGTGGATCGATCCGGACGGCATGCACGTGAACGCCGCCTTCGAGGCTTACGCCCGGCCGCTGATCCAGGGCGAGCTGACTCCCATGTTCGTGAACGGCGTGCCCCGGCACATCACCCTTTGATAAAACGCAAAGCCGCCCCGGAAAAACCGGGGCGGCCTTTTTTGTTTTACAACTCCCGCAGGGCCATGTGGCTGCCCCGGGGGGTCTTGGTGATGAGCACTTGTTTTTCCAGCCGCTGGCGCAGCTCGGCCACATGACTGATAACACCCACCAGCCGCTTGCCGTCCGCCAGGCTTTGCAGCGTGGCGATGGCGTTTTCCAAGCTGTCGGCGTCCAGGCTGCCGAAGCCCTCGTCCACGAACAGGGTGTCGATCTGCACCCCGCCGGCGTACTGCTGGATGGCGTCCGAGAGGCCCAGGGCCAGCGCCAGCGCCGCCTGGAAGGTCTCACCGCCGGACAGCGAGCGCACGCTTCGCCGCTTGCCGGTGTAGTTGTCCAGCACGTCCAGGTCCAGGGCGCTTTGGCCCCGGCTCTGGGCCGCGCCGTGGCACAAAAGCTGGTACTGGCCGCCGGTCATGAAAGCCAGCCGCCGGTTGGCGGCGGCCACCGCGCTTTCAAAATAGGCCACCAGCACGTACTGTTCGAACTGCTGTTTGCCCAGCCCGCCCACCAGCGTGCCGCCGGCGGTGCGGTGGAGGTTGTCGGCCAGCCGCGCCCGGCAGCGGGCGGCGTCCGCCTGCTTTGCCAGCACTTTTACCCGTGCGGCGGCGTCCCGGTTGGCGGAAAGGCGGTTGGAACGCTCCTCCTTCTGCTCTTGCAGCCGGGTGCGCCGGATGTTCACATCGGTCAGCGCGGCGGCCAGCGCCTGCTCCTCGGCGGGGTCGGCGGCGCGGGCCAGGTCCCCCTTGCGCTCCTGCGCCAGGGTGCGGGCGGCGGCCAGCTGTTCGCCGTACTCGTTCCAGGCCTTCTCCCCTTCCTGCAGCTCGTCGGAAAGGGCCTGTGCCTTTGCCCGCAGTTCGTTCAGCGCCCGCCGGGCCGCGGCCTCGCTTTCAAAGGGCAGGCTGGCCCCCAGCTCTTCTTCCAGCGTGCGGGCGGCGGCCAGCTGTGCCGAACATTCGGCGCTTTTCTGCGCCAGCTGCTCCTGCTTGTGGCGGCAGGCTTCCAGTTTCTGCTGGCATTGGGGCAGTTCCTGTTCCGCCTTTTCCCCCGCCTCGGCGGCTTCTTTCGCTGCTTTGGCCCGGGCTTCGGCTTCGCCGCGGGCAGCCTCGCCTTTGGCCTTGGCCTCTTTCAGGGCCAGCGCCGCCTCCCGGGGCGTTTCGGGGGCCTGTTCCCCCCACTGTGTCAGCGCCGCGGCGGCCAGCCGCAAAAATTCCTTTCGGGCGGCCTCGCCGGCGGCCTGGGCCGCGCCGCTCTCCCCGGCCGCTTTTTGATAGCTCGCGTTCAGCTCTTCCAGTTCTTTTTTTGCCGCCTGCAGGCTGGCCCGGTCGGGCGCGCCCTTGGCGGGTCTTGCGGGGGCGGGGTGGTGCAGGCTGCCGCACACCGGGCAGGGGGCGTTTTCAGTCAGATTTGCCGCCAGCAGACCCGCCTGCCCCTGCCAGAACAGAGCTTCCGCGGCGTCGTATTCGCTCTTGGCCCCCATGTATTCCCTCTGCGCCGCGGCAAAGGTCTCCGCCGCGTCCAACGCGGTCTGCTGGGCGCTGCGCAGGCGGCGGGCGGCGTTCAGCGCCCCGGCGGTCTGCTCCAGGCGGGCGGCCAGCGCGTCCCGGGCGGCCTCGGCGGCGGTCTGCCGCTGGCGGGCTTCCTGGGCGCCTTTGGCCTGCTGGGCAAGGCGGGCGCTCTCCTCTTCCAGCTGTTTTTGTTCTTCGGCTGCGGCGCGGCGGTCGGCTTCGCACCGGCCCAGCGTTTCTTCCAGCCGTTTACGCAGGGCGCGCTGTTCTTCCCGGCGCTGATAGTCGGGTAGCCTGGCCTCCTGCTGGCGGGCCTGCAGCTCTGCCTGTTCCAGCGCGGCACGCACCGTGCCGAGGGCATCGTGGCGCGCTTTTCTCTCTTCCTGCTGTTCTTCCAGTTCCGCCAGTTTACGGGCAGACTCGGCAGCTGCGTTGTGGAGCAGAACGGCCTGACGGACGGCTTCCAGTTTGGCCGCGGTGGTCTGGGCCTTGGCGTCCAACACCTTTTCTTCTGCCTCCGCGGCAGCGCGGGCTGCTGCGTCCACGGCGCAGAGGGCGTCGGCTGCGGCCAGCACTTCGTCGCAGCGCCAGACGGCGGCTTCGTCCTTTAAAATTTCGGCAAGCGGACGGGCCGCCTCTTCCTCTTCGGGCAGCTTGAAAGCAGCGAAGGCCTGAAGCAGGGCGGCGTCCTGCCGCTCCACGGCACGGGCGGCCTCGGTGGCGGCGGCGCGGAGTTTATCCTGCACGGCGCGGCAGCCGGCGGTGCCGAAGATCTGCCGCAGCACGGCGCTGCGCCGCTCACCGGGGGCGTTGAGCAGTTCGGTGAACTGGCCCTGGGCGATCATGGCGATCTGGCGGAACTGGTCGCCGTCCATGCCCAGCAGCTGGCGAATGGCTGTGTCCACCTCCCCCACCTTTTCCACGGGCGGGCAGCCCGGCGCCAGGAACAGGGCGGTGGCGGGCTGCGTCACCTGCCCCTCGCCCCGCTTTTTGGGCCGCTGATACTGGGGGGTGCGGCGCACGGTGTATTCCTTGCCCCGGTGCTCAAAGGTCAGCTCCACAAAGGTCTCCCGGTCGGGCTCGGCGTAGTCGCTGCGCACCGTGTCAAGGCTGCGCACCCCGCCGGAGAGCTGGCCGAACAAAGCGTAGCTGACGGCGTCGAACAAGGTGGTCTTGCCCGCGCCGGTGTCGCCGGTGATGAGGAACAGGCCGCTGAAACCGAGCTTGTCCAATTCCAGCGTTTCCTCCCCGGCGTAGGGGCCGAAGGCCGAAAGACACAGATGCAGCGGTCTCATCCTTCCGCCTCCTCTCCCAGCACTTCGTCCAGAAAGGCCCGTTCTTCCCCGCTGAGTTCCCGGCCGTGGACGCTCTGATAAAACTCCTCAAACAGCTGCCGGGGCGTGCGCATGGCAATTTCCCGCAAAGCGGGCGCGTCGGTCTCGGGCGCATTGGGCAGCACGAACTCCAGCCGCACCAGATTGGGGTAGACGCTGCGCAGCCGGGCGGCGGGGTCCAGAGGCGGGGTCTCGTCGGTGAGGCGGGCATAGATGTAATCCTCGCTGGGCACGGCGCTTTCCAGCAGCGTTTCCAGCGGGCCCTGCACCCGGCGCAGCGGGTGCAGCGGCGACAGGGGCACCTGTTTTGTGCTCACCTGCCCCTTGGGGCCGATGTCCACCACCGTGACGCTCTTTTGGCCCAGCGCCTCGCTGACGGAATAGGCCAGGGGCGAGCCGCAATAGCGCACTTCCTCCCGGCCCACCCGCTGGGCGCCGTGGATGTGGCCCAAAGCCACATAGTCGAAGGGGGCAAAAGCGGCGGCGTCCACGTTGTCCAGCGTGCCCAGGTTCAGCAGTTCCGAGCCGCTGGCCTCGGGGGAAACGGACCCGGCGGTGACGAACTGGTGGGCGATGAGGATGTTCCGCCCGCCCTCGTCCGGGGCGGCGGCGCGCACCAGCGCCGCCACCGCGTCGGTATAATTTTCGATGGTTTCGTCGGGGAAAAAGCCCCGCACCGCCGCCGGGCGCACAAAGGGCAGCGCCCAGATGGTCAGCGGGCCGTGCTCGTCCTCTGTGTCAAAGCGTTCCAGCCGCCCGGAGAACACCGAGGCCAGATGCACCCCGCTGTGCTCCAGCAGCCGCCCCCCGAAAGCAAGGCGCTCCGCCGAGTCGTGGTTGCCGCTGATGGCCCACACCGGCAGGTGATGCTCGCACAGGGCGGTGAGGAAATGGTCCCACAGGTTCACCGCGCCCACGCCGGGCACGCCCTTGTCGTAGACGTCTCCCGCCACCAGCACTCCCTGCACCCCTTCGGAGAGGGCGATGGAGACGATCTGGTCGAGGATATATTTCTGGTCCTCAAAGAGGTCCGCCTCGCACAGGCGGCGGCCCAGATGCGGGTCGGAAAGATGGAGCAGCCGCACAGCGCTCGCCTCCTTTTCAGAACATCCAGCTGGGCAGAACGCGCAGCGCGTTCACCCAGGTCTCGGTCACCGGCAGGCCGCTGATGACCGGGTAGTAGCACACGAAGAATATCCCCGCCACAGTGGTGAGGCCGATGCACAGCCACTTCACCGGCACCGGATGCCGCTCATGGAAGTGCGCCGCCGCCACCGCCAGGGCCGCCACCGCGAACCACAGGCTGGGGAAATAGTGATAGAGGAAGGTGCAGCGGCTCACCATCGTCCAGGGCAAGAACTGGGCCAGGAACAGCACCGACAGCGCGCCGGTGGCGCCGCTGCCCTTGCCGGCCAGCTGCCGCCAGCCGGCCCAGCAAAGGCCGCCCAGCGCCGCCAGCCACACCGACAGATTGCCCAGCGCGGCGATGGTGCCCCGCATGCCCTGGGGCAGGCCGGAGGCCAGATAATACCACACCGGGCGGGCGCTGAAGGGCCAGGTGTACCAGCGGGATTCGTAGGGGTGGGTGGCCTCAAGGCCGCTGTGGTAGCGGTACATGCTCACCTGGCACTGCCACCATTCGCCCAGCGAGAAGCCGCCCTCCCGCCAGAAATACGGGATATAGCTGGCGAAATAGATGAGAAGGGGCACCGCCACGAAGAACACCACGCCGCCGCAGAACGCGGTGGCCACCTCCTGTTTGAGGCGGAGCGGCTTCTGCTTGGCCCGCTGCCACAGCACGCCGAAGTAGAGCACCGCAAGCCCCGCGCCGGCGTAGAGGCCGGTCCACTTGCTGGCAGCGCCGAGGCCGAAGGCCAGGCCCGCCAGCGCCATGGGCAGCACGCTCTCCTCCACTCCTTTTTCCAAAACACTCTGGCAGTACCAGACCATGAAATAAGCGGAGAGCAGAATAAAGAAAGTGCCGTACACGTCGATGGTGGCGATGCGGCTTTGGGCAAAGCGCAGGGTGTCGAAGGCCGCCAGCACCGCCGCAAAGAGGGCGAAGGCGGGCTTGCGGCAAAGCCGGCGCACCAGGAGATACAGCACCGGCACCATCGCCACGCCGAAGGCCGCCCCCGCCACACGCCAGCCGAAGCCGGTCATGCCGAAGAGGGCCACGCCCAGCATGATGAACACCTTGCCCAGGGGCGGATGGGTGGTCTCATAGACCGGCATGCCGTGGAGATGCTCGTAGGCGGTGCGGCCGTGGTAAATTTCGTCGAAGTACATGCTGTTTTTGTAGCTGATGGTCTCGGGCACCCACTGCTGTTCGTCAAAGAGGGCGCTGTCGGAAGAGACGGCCACCAGCGCGCCGCTCTCGTCCCGGAAGGCGGCTTCCATCACCTGGGCGTTGTCCACCCGGAGGGTCAGCGGCCCTTCAGCGGCAAAGGAAAGCCCCACCTGCTTCCACTGGAACACGGTGCCGCCGTTCAGCTCCACGCTGGCCAGCTGGGTGCCCGCGGCGTCGTACACCGTAAGGCTGCCGCCCCAGCTGATGCCGGGATAGACCCAGAGCTCGGTGGCGGGCGAAGAAAGCTCCACCTGCACCTCGGTGGCGACGCCGTCGCTCACCAGCGGGTTCTGGGGTGCGGTCATGTCGCCCAGATTCCAGAAGCTCACCAGCGCCGTGGCCAGCGTGGCCGCCGCGAGGGCGAGGCCCTCTTTGCGGCTCCAGGCCGGCTGCGGCGCGGGGGCAGCGGGAACGGCCGGCGCGGTGAGGACGTACTCCCGCACGGTTTCGCCCCAGCACAGGGAAAACACGGCCCAGACCAGCAGACCAAAGCCCGCCACCTCCACGGCGCTGACGATGCGGATCATCACCACCGCCGTGGCGCTGGACAAAAACTGGTCCTCGGTGCCGTTGCTGGTGAGCACCATGGCAAGGTTGACCACCGAAGAAAGGCTGAGCAGGCCGAAGGCGCCCAGCAGCCGCTTGTCGCCCCAGCGGGCAGCGGCGGCCAGCACCAGCAGCAGCGCGGGAATGATGTACCGCTCGTGCATGCGGTGGCTCAGGGTGAACACCGCCACCCCGTAGAAGGCGGCCAGCAGCAGGGGCGAAAAGCGCCCGGCCTTCCAGCTGCTCCAGGCGAGATACGCAAGGGCAACGGTGGCGAGGGCGATGCCCGCGGAGCCCAGCATCTGCCAGGTGATGGGGCCCAGGGCGGGCGCGTCCTGGGGCTGCCAGTTTGCGCCGAAGAGGGTGAGCAGATTGTAGCCGTTCACGCTGGCGTAGGGGTAGCTGGAGGCGGTGGAGGTGTATTTCTCCCACAGCCAGCCGGCGTCCTGGCTGCCCCAGAAGGGCAGCGCGCAGGCAAACACCGCGGCCAGCGCCAGAACGGCCCCCGCCGCGCCCCGGCCAAGAGCGGTCAGGGCCGGCCGGCGCTGACGGGCGGCCAGCAGCGGCGCCAGGAAGGCCACCGCCAGCACCGGCCCGAAGAGCAGGGCCTGGGGCTTCACCGCCAGGGCAAAACCGTAGAGCGCCGCGGCGGGCAGCCACTTTTTCTCCTCAAGGCACACAAAGGCGGCGATGAGCAGAAGGCAGAACACGCCGTCCACCTGTTTCCAGACGGCGGTGTCGTACAAAAGGGCCGGGCAGAAGGCGGCAAAAGCGGCAAAGCGCAGCGCACGCTGCTCTCCGAAGCGCTTTTGGGCCACGGACCAGATGAGCGTCACCAGGCTCAGATCGCAGAGGATGGGCCACAGGCAGATCAAAAAGCCCATGGCTTTGCCGGTCACTTCCAGCTGCAACGCACGGGCGATGAGGCCCACCGGCCAGAGCAGCAGCATGTAGCCCGGGGGATAGTCGGCAAAATAATCCGGGGCGTAAAAAGCGCCGGGGCCGTTCTCCGCAAGACGCATCGCCCAGGCGGAAAAACAGGTCACATCGCTGGAATAGCCCTCGCCGGTATAGGCAAGAACGCAGCGCACCGCCAGCAACACGGCCGCCAGCGGCAGCCACCGCCGGCGGGAAGAATAAACAGAAGGGGTGGACATCTCCGATTCCTCACTGAACACAAAATCAAACGGGCCGCGGGGAGCTGTTAGGTCAAAACAGCGCTCCTCGCGGCCCGTGTCGGTCAAAAGGGGGTCTGGCGGCTCAGGCGCGGGTCACCTTGGGGCCCTGGGGAGTGTCCTCCACCACATAACCCATCTCGGTGATCTGGGCGCGCAGCGCATCGGCGGTGGGCCAATCCTTCGCCTTCTTGGCCTCGGCGCGCTTGTTCACAAGCTCCATCACCTCGGCGGGGATCTCGTCGGTCTTGCGGTTGTAGAGCAGGCCCAGCACTCCGGTGAGCTCGTCGAAGGTGGCGGCGGCGGTCTTCAGCGCGTCGGCGCTGGCGTCGGCGCCCAGGGTGTTGATGTCCTTCACCAGCTCAAAGACGGCGGCCAGCGCGTCGGGGGTGTTCAGGTCGTCGTCCATGGCGGTGTTGAACTTCACCTTCGCGGCGGCGGCCTTCTCCGCCAGCAGGTTGCTCTCGCCCTTCGCGTTCTTGATGAGGAAGTCCAGGTTGTCGCGGCAGGTGTACAGACGCTCCAGACTGGCCTTGCAGCTGTTCAGCAGCTCCACGGTGTAGTTCAGGGGCATCCGGTAGCCGGCGGTGAGCAGGAAGTAGCGGATGGGCTCGTAGCCGAACACATCGGCGATCTCGCGAACAGTGAAGAAGTTGTTCGCGCTCTTGCTCATCTTGTGGTTGTCGATGTTCAAGAAGCCGTTGTGCATCCAGTAGCGGCTGAAGGTGCAGCCGTTGGCGCACTCGGACTGGGCGATCTCGTTCTCATGGTGGGGGAAGATCAGGTCCTGGCCGCCGCAGTGCAGGTCGATGGTGTTGCCCAGATGCTTGCGGGCCATGGCACTGCACTCGATGTGCCAGCCGGGACGCCCCGGGCCGTAGGGGCTGGGCCAGGCGGGCTCGCCGGGCTTGGCGGCCTTCCAGACGGCGAAGTCGGCGGGGTCTTCCTTCAGATCGTCGTCCATCTGGCTGCGCAGCTCGCGGTTGCCGCTCTCCAGCTCCTCCAGATTCAGGTGGCTCAGCTTGCCGTACTCCTTGAAGGCGCGGGTGCGGAAGTAGACGTCACCGTTCTTGGCCACATAGCCGTAGCCCTTGTCCAGGATGTCCTTGACGATGTCCAGGATCTCCTCGATGTGCTCGGTGGCGCGGGGGCGCACGGTGGGGGTCTTGGCGTTCAGGCCGTCGCTGTCCTTGATGAACTCGGCCTCGAACTTCTCGGCGACCTCCTTCATGCTGCAGCCCTGCTCCTGGGCCTTCTTGATGAGCTTGTCGTCGATGTCGGTGATGTTGGAAACAAAGTACACCTTGTTGCCCCGGTACTCAAGGTAACGGCGCAGGGTGTCGAACACCACCACGGGCCGGGCGTTGCCGATGTGGATGTAGTTGTAGACGGTGGGGCCGCAGACGTAAATGCGGTACTCCCCTTCCTTCTGGGGGATGAATTCTTCTTTTTTGCGGGTCAGCGTATTGAAGATCTGCATACTGCACGCTCCTTTTAACGCGCCGCGGCAGGTTTTTTCGCCCCGCCGGGGCGCAGTATGTTCATTTTTATCATTATACCCAAAAAATGCCCGGGACGCAACACAGGCCGGGGAAAAGGCGGCACTTTTTGCCCCAAAATAAAAAAACGCGGCGGGCAAAAGCCCGCCGCAGCGTTCGCAGAATGTCACAGCCAGCGCTTGTACTTTGCCAGCAGGATGGCACCCAGAGTGGCAAGACCCGCCACACCCAGCACGATCCAGAAGCCGAAGGGGCTGCCCTCGAAGGGAACGGGCACGTTCATGCCCCAGAGGCTGGAAACGATGGTGGGCACCGTCAGGATGATGGTGACCGAAGCCAACAGCTTCATGACGATGTTCAGGTTGTTGGAGATCACCGAGGCGAAGGCGTCCATGGTGCCGGACAGAATGTCACGGTAGATGCCGCTCATTTCCATGGCCTGCTTGTTTTCAACGATGACGTCCTCCAGCAGATCGGTGTCTTCGGGGTAGTCCTTCACAAAGTCCATGCGCAGCAGCTTTTCCAGAACCAGCTCGTTGCTCTTGAGGGAGGTGGAGAAGTAAACAAGGCTCTTCTCCAGACCCAGCATCTGGATGAGCTCCTTGTTCTTCATGCTAATGTGCAGCTCGTTCTCCACGCGGGTGCTGGCCTTGTCCACCTGGCGCAGGTAGAACAGGAACAGGCTGGCGTTGCGGTAGAGCATCTGCAGCGCAAGACGCTTGAACTTCTTGGTGCTGCAGCCTTTCACCAGGCCCTCCATGAAGGCCCGGGGCAGCGCCGTCTCCCGCAGGCAGACGGTGATGACGTTCTGGGGGGTGAGCACGATGCCGAAGGGAATGGTGGAATAAACGAAGGTGTGGCCCTCGGTCTGCACCAGGGGCGTGTCCACCAGGATCATGGTGCAGGGGTTCCCGCCCTCGTCCTCCACCTCGATGCGGCTTCGCTCCTCTTCGTCGAGGGCGGCGCGGATGAGGTCAGGGTCCACATGGAGCTGGGCGCACACACGCCCGATCTCCTTCTCGTTGGGGTCGCACAGATGGATCCACGCGCCGGGACAGATCTGATCCTGCTCCAGCATGCGGCCACCGTCACTGAGATAAATCGTGATCATATTTTACACCTGCTTTCTTCTCGGCGGCGCACAAAGCCCGCCCCGCGCAGGTGTCAGCGCACGGGGAACAGAAAGGCAGAAGCGCCACATATGAGGGTCATACACGTTCGACTACCGGGGTCGCCGTCCATGCCTTTCATCTCCTTGCACACAAAAATTCGGGGCGGTCACGCCCTCTCTAAGTGTATGTCCTGCGCCGGGGATTTGTCAAGCAGGTTGCGAGAAAAAACCTTGTAAAAAAACATTCCCCGCCCGGCAAATCGCCGGGCGGGGAAAATACCTGTTTTCTGTTTGCAAAAGCAGCGGGCACGGCTCAGCCCACAACGTAGACGTTCACCTGCTGCACGCCGTTGAGCAGCGCCTCGTCGTAGGTCTCGTAGAACAGGTCCACAAGGCAGCTGCCGTTCTGCAGCGCGGTGCCGGTGTCGGTGGCGATGGCGTAGCCATAGACAAAGCGGCCGTCGGTGCTGGTGATATAGAGCTTGGTGCCGTAGGGGATGAGGTTGGGGTTCACGGCCACGGTGCCGTAGCCAAGGCCCAGGCCGGAAGCGCCCCGGCCGCGGCTGGCGGAATAGCCGGTGGCCCGGCCGGTGTAGACGGCGGTGTAGCTGGAGGGCACGCCGTTCACCACTTCGGGGCCGGAAAGGTCGCTCACCGGAGCGCCGGCCTTGTAGGCTTTGATGACGGTGTTCACGGGAGCCTCGGTCATCACCACGCTCACCACCTGGCTGGACTCCACCTCGCCGTCCACGATGCGCAGGCGGTGGGTGATCTCGTTGGTGCCCTCCTTGCCCTGCTGCATCACGGTGGTGCGCTTCTTGTTGCGGTAATACAAGCTGGTATAGACGTATTCGGTCTCGTAGGGGATGCTCTCATAGGTCACGGTGTCCTGGTATTCCACCCGGTGCACCGTGATGGGTTCGTCCTGGCTGGCAGCGGTGTGCAGGCTGGGCTCGGTGTAGTCGTGCTCGCCCAAGGTCACGCCGCAGGCTTCCAAAGCCTCGGCCACCGTGCCGCCCGCCAGTTTGGTCACATGCTCGGTTCCGTCGGCATAGACGGTGATGGGCACCGCCCGCTGGATGCTCAGGCTGGCCAGGTTGCCGTTGAAGGCGGTGAAGTAGACGCTGTCTTCCTCCTCGGCAACGATGCCGGAGAGGTCCATCAGCTCTTCGGGGTCCTCCACCCGGGTGAGCAGCATGCGGCTGGCACCGTGGGAGTCGGACACATAGACGATATTCAGTGTGGAAAAAAGCGCAAACAGGGTCAGTGACAGGCAGCACAGGGTCAGCAGGGTGACATAGAATTTGGCCGGGATGGCCAAAACCCGCCGCCGCAGATGTTCTGTGAATTTTGTCATAAACACTCCTAACGTTCCATGTTGTAGGGCAGTCTCTGCGGCCGAAACATGGGCACGGCCGCGCCCTTCCTTGCAGTGCGCCCGCCTGCCGCCGCTCCCCTGCGGCGCATCGGGCACTTGAGGCATTGTAGCAAATGCCCGCCGCCGCGTCAAACCTCCTCGGCGGGCGGTTTTGATTCAAAAACGCCGTGTTTTGGCGTTTTGTAAAATCCATCCATGCCATGCTCTCTATCCCGCCGCGGCTCTTTGATTTGCTCCCGTTTGCTTCGATTTTTACAGCAATTTTTACCGTTTTGTCATTTTTAGACCCCCTTCTCGCTTGTGCTTTTTGTCTAAATCGGCGCCTTTCTGTATGTGCAAATTGCATATTCTCCGGCAGATTCGACACAAAAAAGAGGCCGCCGAAGCGGCCTCTTTTTTACAAAATTTCCGGCAGCGGACCCTCCCGGAAGCCGGCCTCGGTGAGGTACCAGCAGGAGGAAAATCCGCAGCTTTCCAGCAGCGTTTTTGCCTGTTCAAACCCGGCCAGCAGCGTGCCGGCGGCGTGGCTGTCGCCGGTGATGCACACCCGCGCGTTTTTGCGGCGCATCTCCTTTAATAAGAAGGGCGCCGGATAAGGGGCGGTGCGCCAGCCCCGGGAGATGGCCCCGGTGTTCACCTCAAAGATCACGTCTTTAGCGGCAAGGGCTTCCAGCGCCTCCAGCGCCAGGGCGCGCAATGCAGGTTCTTCCGGGTCGAAAAAGCGGTTTTCTTCGTTGAATTTGGTCACCAGGTCGAAGTGGCCCAGAATGTCACAGCTGGTGCGCTCCGGCGTTTGGGCCAGCAGGCCATAGTACTCCCGCAGCAGCCCCCGCACGCCGCCGCAGCGGTCGACCAGGCGGGCAAAGGCCTCGGGGCTTTCGTCCACCGAAAAAAGGCAGCCATCCAGCCGCAGGCCGTGGACCGAGCCGATGAGGTAGTCATAGGTCCCGTCCGGCGGCGGGCTGAAATAATCCTGTTCCAGCCCCAGAAACACCTGCATGCGCCCGGCGTACCGTTTTTTCTCCTCTTCCACCGCCGCACGGTAGGCGGGCAGCTCCGCCGGGGCCATGCACCACTCCTCCCCTTCCAGCGGGGAATGGCCGGAAAAGCCAATGGCCGAAAGGCCCGCGGCAAAAGCCGCCGCGGCCATTTCCGCCGGGGTGTTTTTGCCGTCGCAGAAGGTGGTGTGGGTGTGCAGATTTTGCGCTTTCATCGCGTTTTTCCTCCTGTTCTGCCCCGGGCCGCTTCAGGACAGCCGCACCGGCCGGCGCCCGGCCAGGGCGAGTGCCAGACGGTCCCGTTCGGAGCCGGCGCTGCCGTTCCAGCTATCCGGCAGGGTGAACTCCACCCAACCGGCGCCCAGCGCGGCGGGCACCGCGCCGTACTGCTCGTACCAGCGGCGGGCCAGTTCCGCCAGCCGCCGGCCGCTTTCGCCCAGAGGCAGCTTTTCAAAGACCTCCCAGGGAGCGGACGCCGTCACACGCGCCAGCACCGCCGGGCGGGTGCGGCCGTCCTCGTCTAAAATACAGGCAAAGGGCCGAGCGGCAGGCTGCGGGGTCTCCGGCAGCCCGACGGCGTCGAAGCTCTGCCACAGGCCCTCCTCCACCGTCAGCAGCAGGGGGATATAGCCGTCCCGGATGGCTTGCCGCCGGGTGTAGTCAAAGGCCGCCAGCAGCGGGTCGGGGTCTTCCATCGCCGGGAAGCTCTGGCAGCGGAAGCCCACCTGCTGTTCCAGGGCCGCCGCGCCGTCGGTCTCCTGCCGGAAGGGGTCGCCCTGCTTTTTCCAGCAGGCGAACCGGCGGTCCATCACTCCGGCCATGCCCTGGTAATGGGCCTCGTCAAAGGGCACGAAGAGATAGGCTTCGTCCTGGAATTCGTCGGACTGATAGCGCACCGGCCCAAAATACGCCAGGGACCAGCTGTCCACATCGTTGGGGAAGGAGGGCGCTTCGTTCTCGCCATAATAATAGGAAGCGAAAGCTTGCCCCTCCTCATTGAAGAGGTTCGACCACAGCTTGCCGCCCAGCGCGTCCCGGACGAAGGGGCGCAGGTCGGTGCCCGCGCCGTCCTGCCGGACGGCCTCGGCCAGCGTGCGGTGCTGTTCCAGGAACTCGCCGCTCATCAGGCCCCGCTCGATGCACCAGCGCAGATAGATGGCCAGATGGTCATAGGCGGCGATGCTCTCCACCGCCAGACGCTTTTCGTGCAGGCACTGCAGGTGCCAGGCGGCGTCATCCAGCAGGAAGGCGTCCGGGTCCGGCTCTGTCAGCGCCGCGCAGGGCCGGCCCGGCTGCACCACGAAGCTGACGCCGTCCATGTGGTCCAGCAGCGCCTCCGCGCCGTTCTCCTGTTTGTATTCCATCTCCGCCCGGTGAAGGGGGATGACCTGGTAAAAGTTGATCTCGTCGCCGTCGGGCAGGGGGCAGACGTCGCCGCCGGGCAGCGCGCCCTGCAGCCCCACCAGCAGCGCGGCGCAAAGGCCGGTGTCTGGAGCGTAGGGCTCCTGGTTGTCCACCGTGTGGCCCCAGCCCAGCCAGGTGTCGCAGGCGCCGGGCAGTCGCGCCAGACTCTTGAGCAAGCGCAGCGGCCAGTACCAGCGCTCGTCCTGCAGAGATTCCTGGTCCAGCTTCCAGTCTTCCGGCAGGGCGATGGCCAGCTCCGCCCGCTCCAGCCGGTGCCCGGCCAGCTCGGGGGGCACGTTCATCCGCCGCGCGCCCATGCCCATAGTGACAATGGTGTAGAAATTGCGGTCGCCGTCCGGCGGCACGACGCACAGGTCCACATGGATGTCCGGCGAGACCAGCTCGTGAAGCACCTGGTCAAAGGGGCCCACATGGGTGCGGATGTGCTGTTCCACCAGCTCCATCTGATGCTCGGTGTACACCCACTGGGGCACGGGCTCCTCCTCTTCCGGCTGGGGCGGCTGGCCCCACCACTCGCAGGAAGCGGGGGTGCCGTCCTCCTGCAAAAGCACCTGGAAGCGCTTGTCGCCCTCCCGGGAGCGGCCCAGCAGCCGCACGCTGCGGTCCAGCCCAAAGAGCACCGTCATCAGCTTGCCCGGCTTGCCCTCCGGGTCGGCGGGGGCCAGCCAGCAGCCGCTGTCCAGCCGGTCCCGCTGAAGGCGCAGCCAGTCCCGCCCCAGCTTGGAAAGGCCCGCCTCGTTCATCAAAAACGCCACTTCCAGGCGCCGGCTGTTCACCAGGCGGTGGAAGGTGCAATAGGGGGCGTTGGGGGCGTAGTCCTCTTCGTCGGGGGCAAACAGTTCAAAGAACTCGTCCAGCCCCGCCTTGTTGAGCAGGATGCAGGAGATGGCCTGCAGCTTTGCCGCCGCGCCCTCGTCCTGCCCGGCCTGCAGCTTTCGGTCGAAGTCCGGGTCGATCCAGTGGTTCTCCATCTGTTCCAGCGTCGCCCCCGCCTCGATCTCACGGCGCAGGGTGAGGAACTCATAGTCGCCGGGCTCAAGCCCGAGACCCCGCTCCACCGCCGCCAGGGCAGCTTCTTTCTCGCCGAAGTGGCTGCGGAGCTTGGCCGTCAGCAGCCAGGCCCAGGGGTAGTCCGGCTCCTCCACGGTGCCCTGCTCGGCGTATTTCCGGGCCTCCTCCAGCCGCCCGCAGTACATCAGCGCGGCGGCGTAGCGGTAGTACCAGGTGCCGCAGCCTTTGGCGGCGGGCTCGGAGTCCGGCAGCCACTGGGCGGCCCGGTAATAGTATTCGTATTCATCCACGTTCAGGCAGGCATAGGCGTACCACAGGGCGATCTGCAGGTCACGCCGGGCCTGCCGCTCGGTGAAGCGGCCCTCTTTCTGGCCTTTCTCAATAAAATCGCCCAGATATTCCAGCACCTGATAGAAGTAGCCGCTGCTGGCTTCCAGATAGCTCTCCATGGCCGCGATGTCCTCCGGGGAGAGCAGCGAGCCGGTCTCGGGATGCACTTCGGGCTCCTTTGCCTCCTCGGCGTTCCACAGGCGCACGGTGCCCACGTCCCGGCGGAAGGAGTGGTAGGAACCCCAGGCAAGACCGGAGGCGGCGAAGAACTCCGCCGCCGCGTCCAGCACGGCGGGCAGGTCCCAGGCGATGAAGTCCAGATAGCCGCAGAACAGGCCCATGGCGCCGCCCAGCAGGGTCACGCCCTCCGGGCCGGCGGCGGCTGTGAGCACCTCTTCCAGCTGGGCCCGCAGCGCAAGGGCCCGCTCGCCCCGTTCCTCGGGAGCGAAGCCGTCCAGCGGCCAGCAGATGAAGCCCGCCGCCGCACCGTCGTCGTGGAGCAGGTCCACCGCGCCGCTCTCCCCCGCCAGATACTGACGCACCAGCGCCGGGCAGCGGGTGGAGCCGGCGATGACGTCCAGCCGCCAGTCGGCGTCCGGGTCCTCGTTGGGCTCGAGTTGGTAGGCGACGTAGCCGTTTTCCAGCAAAGCCGCCGGGTCCTCCCCTTCCGCCGCGCCGGGCAGGTCCTCCATGGAGGAAAGGTCCACCCGCACCTGCCAAAGGTCCGCCGGCTTGCGCCGGAGCAGCTGCACCAGTTCGAACAGCCGCGCCCGGTCGCCGCCGGGCGAGAGGATGAGCTCATAGCCGCCGTTCCGCCGCAGGGTGAAGTCCGGCCGGGCAAGCGCAAGGTTCAGCGCGCCCTTTGCCAGTTCCCGGGCCCGGCTCTCTTCCCCCGCGTCCAGCAGGCGGCGCACTTCGGCCTCCCGCCGGGCAAACTCCGCCCAAGCCTCGGCGGCGCGGCGGCGGAAGGGCCGTTCAAACCGGGGCAGAGTGAGGCGGTGGCGGCAGTCGCCGATGAGCTGGCGGATCTCCTCCCGGCTGTTGCGCTGAGGCGAATCGCCGGGGTGCAGTTCCAGCGCCCGCTCCAGATACGAAAGGGCCGCACCCTCCCGATCCAAATAATAGCAGGCGTAGCCCATGCGGAAGTTCCAGCTGTAGGGGTCGGGGCAGTCGGACTCGTGGCGGGCCATCAGCTCCAGCGCCCGCAGCAGCATCTCCCGGCCTTCCGGCTCGTCGAGCTGGGCAAGGTTGTTGTAGGCCCGGGCCAGTTCCATATCGGTGGCGGCGGTGCGCTGCTCTTCGGGCAGCGCTTCCAGCGCCTGGACGATCTTTTCGTGTTCCTCCGCCTCATGCCACAGGCGACACTGTTCCAAAAGGTCCATGGGGTGCGGTCCTCCTTTTGCCCCCGGCGGGGCGTGTATTCTACCTCGATTATATCGAAAACATCGGCGAAACACAATGTCGCAAAAAGACAAAATAATTTTGTTGTCTTTATTCACAGCGTCCCCCGCGCACCTTCTGCGGTTTTTGCAACGCAAAAAACCCCGGAACCAAAGGGTTCCGGGGTTTTGAAGCAAAGGGTTCTGAAATCAGCGCTTGCTGAACTGGGGAGCCCGACGGGCAGCCTTCAGACCGTACTTCTTGCGCTCCTTCATACGAGGATCGCGGGTCAGGAAGCCAGCCTTCTTCAGGGCGGGGCGCAGGTTCTCGTCGTACTGCAGCAGGGCGCGGGACAGGCCATGACGGATGGCGCCAGCCTGGCCGGCAACGCCGCCGCCGTTCACGCGGACCACGATGTCAAACTTGCCTTCCACCTCGGCCACAGCCAGGGGCTGACGGACGATCAGCTTCAGGGTCTCGAGGCCGAAGTAATCGTCGATGTCACGATCGTTGATGGTGATCTTGCCGGTGCCGGTGTAGACGCGAACGCGGGCAACGGAATTCTTACGACGACCGGTGCCGTAGAAATAAGGTTTCGTCTCGTACATATTCTATTGCCTCCTATTAAAACTCGTAGACTTCGGGCTTCTGGGCGGCGTTCAGGTGCTCAGCGCCCTTGTAGCAGCGCAGGCGGGTCATAGCCTTGGCGCCCAGGGTGTTGGCGGGGATCATGCCCTTCACCGCAACAAACATGGCCTTGTCGCTGTTCTCAGCCATCAGGGTCTTGTACTGAGTCTCCTTCAGGCCGCCGATCCAGCCGGAATGGGTGCGGTAGTACTTTTTCTCCAGCTTCTTGCCGGTCAGAACCGCCTGGTCGCAGTTGATGATGATGACATGGTCGCCGCAGTCCACATTGGGGGTGAAGGTGACCTTGTTCTTGCCGCGCAGCAGCACGGCGGCTTTGGCGGCAACGCGGCCGAGGGGCTTGCCCGCGGCGTCGATCACATACCACTTGCGCTCGGTCTGGGCGGGTTTAGCGAGAGTAGTGCTCATTTGCTGTTCCTCCTGATTTTCTTTTCGTGCCAAAAGGCGCGTGAATGCGGTTTGGCGCACATCGGCGCAAGGTTGATTATAACCGAAAGGAAAAGCCGCGTCAAGCACTTTTTTCGATTATTTTGATTTAATCCCGGCTCACTCGCTCATGCTCTTTTATTCTCTCTTATGCTCCCGTTTTCTCACTTTCTATTTTTTCAAATTTTCGCGCAAAGTTTGTGCAGATTGCCCCGTATGTGGTATAATGACCGGGAAAAGCGCCTCTTTGCCCCTTGCGGCATGGAGCGCTCGTCTTTATAATACATTATATGGAAGGGGGCCGCGACATGCAGCGTCTGGAAGGACTCATGCGCAAGGCCATTCAGGAATACGGCATGATCGCGCCCGGCGACCGGGTGTGCGTGGGCGTGTCCGGCGGCAAGGACAGCGTGGCTCTCACGGTGGGCCTTGCCCGCCTGCGGGAGTATCTGGGTATCCCCTTTGAGGTGGTAGCCGTGAGCCTGGACCCCCAGTTCGGCGGCACTCCCGCCGACTACACGCCGCTGGAACGGCTGTTCGCCGAGTACAACGTGGAGTACCACATCCGCCGCAGCGAGATCGGCCACGTGGTGTTTGACCTGCGCCAGGAGAAGAACCCCTGCGCCCTCTGCGCCAAGATGCGCCGGGGCCTTTTGCACAACACCGCCAAAGAGCTGGGCTGCAACCGGGTGGCCCTGGGCCATCACCTGGACGACGCGGTGGAGACCTTTTACATGAACCTCTGGGGCGAGGGGCGGCTGGGCTGCTTTTCGCCGGTGACCTGGCTTTCCCGCAAGGAGCTTTACCTCATCCGGCCCATGATACTGGCCACCGAGGCCGAGGTGCGCCGGGCGGTGCGGGAGCTGGACTTGCCGGTGGTGAAGAGCGCCTGCCCCGCGGACGGTGCCACCCGCCGCCAGGAGATGAAGGACTACGTGGCGGCCATGGCCAAAAAGGACCCGGCCTTCCGCCAGAAGATGCTGGGAGCCCTGCAGGACGCCGGTCTGGACGGCTGGGCGCCCCTGCCCGGCACCGAGGGCCGCAGGGCCCGGCGGTGAGCGCGGGCCATTCCGCCGCCGAAAGCGGCAAGCGAGGTGTTACCATTGGAGTTTGAAAAGCACTGTTGGGCCGAGGTGGATCTGGATGCTCTCGCCCATAACTTTAAACTCATCGCGGCCCATGCCGCCCCCGCCAAGGTGTGCGCGGTGGTGAAGGCCGGAGCCTACGGCCACGCCGACGGCATGGTGTGCCAGACGCTTCAGGCCGCCGGAGCCGAATGGTTCGCGGTGAGCTGCCTTGCCGAGGCGCTGCACCTGCGCTCCGGCGGGGTGACGGGGCACATCCTCATTCTGGGCCACACCGACCCGGCCTACGCCGCCGAGCTCATCGGCAACGACCTGACCCAGGCGGTGTTCAGCGGGGCCTACGCCCAGGCGCTGAGCGAGAATGCCCGGGCCGCCGGCGGCCGGGTGAAGGCCCATCTGAAGGTGGACACCGGCATGGGCCGGCTGGGCTTTGACGCACGCAGCGAAGGGCGCATCGACGCCTGCGTCTCCGCTTTGGCGGGCTGCTGCGGTCTGCCGGGCCTCAACGTGACGGGCCTGTTCCAGCACTTTGCTGTGGCGGACAGCCACGCCCCCGAAGACATCGCCTACACCGCCGGCCAGCACGACCGGTTCGTGAAGGTAGCCGAGACGCTGAAAGGCCGGGGCATTGCCCTCGAGACCGTTCACTGCTGCAACTCGGCGGCCCTCACCGAGCACCCGGAATGGGGCATGGACCTGGTGCGGCCGGGCATCATCCTCTACGGCTGCGACCCCAGCGACGAGGTGCACTTTGAGGGCCTGCGCCCGGTGCTGCGGCTGAAAGCACGGGTGAGCCAGGTCAAGACCATCGAGGCGGGCCAGTCCCTGAGCTACGGCCTGCTCTACACCGCCCCCGGCCCCCGGCGGGTAGCCACCCTCTGCGTGGGCTACGCCGACGGCTACCCCCGCAGTCTGACCAATCAGGGCGTGTGCAGCATCCACGGCCAGAGCGCCCCGGTCATCGGCCGGGTGTGCATGGACCAGCTGATGGTGGACGTGACCGGGCTGGACGGCGTGGACGCCGGCGACGAAGCCTGCATCTTCGGCGCGCCGGGCTGCGATACCATTGAAGATGTGGCCCGCAAGGCGGGCACCATCCCCTACGAAATTATGTGCGCGCTGGCGCTGCGGGTGCCCCGGGTCTATCTCCGGGACGGCGAGGCCGTGGCACTGGCGGACTATCTGAACCAGACTTCATTCTGACGCATCGGAGGGCAGGAAGATGAGCAAGCTGCTTGTGGTGGTGGACTACCAGAAAGACTTTGTGGACGGCGCGCTGGGCTACCCCGGGGCCGAAACGCTGGAAGGCCCCCTGTACGACAAGGTGAAAGCGGCGCTGGCCGAGGGCTGGAAGGTAATTTTTACCCGGGACACCCACGCCCCCGATTATCTTGACACCCGGGAGGGCCGCTTCCTGCCGGTGCCTCACTGCATCAAGGGCAGCGAGGGCTGGCACCTGTTCGGCAAACTGGCCGAATTCGAGGCTGCGAAAAACGAAGCCATCGCCTTTGTGGACAAGCCCACCTTCGGCAGCATGGAGCTGCCCGAGGCCGCCCGCGCTCTCTGCGGCGGCGAGCCGGAGGAAATCGCCCTGTGCGGCGTGGTCACCAACATCTGCGTGGTGAGCAACGCGGTGGTGCTGCATTCCGCCTTCCTTTCCAGCACCATCACTGTGCTGAAAGACCTGTGCGGCACCGGCGACAACGCCATGGGCCAGAAGGCCTTTGACCTGCTGGCAGGCATGGGCTACAACGTGATTTGAACCAAACGCCGGGGCCGCCCGGCTTTACACCTGTTTTTTGGAGGGGACCTGTTTGTCGAAAAAGAACATCCGCAATTTCTGCATCATTGCCCACATCGACCACGGCAAGAGCACCCTGGCCGACCGCATTCTGGAAAAGACCCACAGCGTGGATGAGCGCCAGATGGAGGACCAGCTGCTGGACAACATGGAGCTGGAGCGTGAGCGCGGCATCACCATCAAGGCTCGCGCAGTAACGCTGGACTACGCCGCCCGCAACGGCGAGCACTATGAATTCAACCTCATCGACACCCCGGGCCATGTGGACTTCGGCTACGAGGTGAGCCGAAGCCTTGCCGCCTGCGAGGGCGCGGTGCTGGTGGTGGACTCCACCCAAGGCGTGGAGGCCCAAACGCTGGCCAACACCTATCTGGCGCTGGAACACGACCTGGAACTGGTGCCCATCCTGAACAAAATCGACCTGCCCAGCTCCGAGCCGGACCGGGTGGCCAAAGAGGTGGAGGACGTGATCGGCCTGCCCTGCATGGACGCCCCCCGTGTGAGCGCCAAGATGGGCATCGGCATCGAGGACGTGCTGGAGAAGGTCATCACCGACATTCCCGCCCCCAAGGGGGACGAGACCGCGCCGCTGAAGGCCCTCATCTTCGACAGCGTCTACGACAGCTACAAGGGCGTCATCGTCTACATCCGGGTGTTCGAGGGCACGGTGAAGCCCGGCGACACGGTGCGGATGATGGCCACCGGCGCGGAGTTCACGCTGGTGGAGGTGGGCCGCATGGGCGCCACCAGCCTGATGCCCTGCGAAAAGCTGGAGGCCGGCGACGTGGGCTATCTCACCGCCAGCATCAAGAACGTGCGGGAGACCCGCGTGGGCGACACTGTGACCCTGGTGGCCAACCCCACCCCCGAACCGCTGCCCGGCTACCGCAAGGTGACGCCGATGGTGTTCTGCGGCATCTACACCGTGGACGGCGCCAAGTATCCCGATTTGAAGGACGCGCTGGAAAAGCTGCAGCTGAATGACGCGGCTTTAAGCTTTGAGCCGGAGACCAGCGCGGCGCTGGGCTTTGGCTTCCGCTGCGGTTTCCTGGGCCTGTTGCACCTGGACATCATCACCCAGCGGCTGGAGCGGGAATTCGATCTGGACCTCATCACCACCGCCCCCAGCGTGGAATACCGTTTCACCCTCACCGACGGCACCGTTCTCACCATTGAGAACCCGTCGGACTACCCCGACCCGGGCCGCATTGCCAAGCAGGAAGAGCCCTATGTGGACGCTCACATCTACACCCCCACCGAGTATGTGGGCAGCCTGATGGACCTGTGCCAGGACCGGCGGGGCACCATGATCGACATGAAGTATCTGGACGCCGAGCGGGTGGACCTGCACTACGAGCTGCCCCTGGGCGAGATCGTCTACGACTTCTTCGACGCCATCAAGAGCCGCAGCCGGGGCTACGCCAGCTACGACTATGAGATGAAGGGCTTCAAGGAGAGCAAGCTGGTCAAACTGGACATGCTGCTCAACGGCGACATGGTGGACGCGCTGAGCATGGTGGTCCACGCGGACAAAGCCTACGCCAAGGGTCGCCGCCTGGCCGAGCGGCTGAAGGAGAACATCCCCCGCCAGATGTTTGAAATTCCCATCCAGGCGGCCATCGGCGGCAAGGTCATCGCCCGCGAGACGGTGAAGGCCATGCGCAAGGACGTGCTGGCCAAGTGCTACGGCGGCGACATCACCCGAAAGAAAAAGCTGCTGGAAAAGCAGAAGGAAGGCAAAAAGAAGATGCGCCAGCTGGGCAGCGTGGAACTGCCCAGCGAGGCATTCACCGCCGTGCTCAAGCTGGACGAGAACTGACACACAAAAAAGGGCCGCCCCATTGGGGCGGCCCTTCTGCTTTTTGAAAATCAGTCCCGGCTGCGGGAGAAGATGCGCAGGATATAAAGGAACAGGTTGATGAAGTCCAGATACAGTTCCAGCGCCGAGAACACCGAGGCTTTTTTCGCCAGCTCCGGGTTGCCGGCGTAGGCGAAGTAGGCGGCTTTGATTTTCTGGGTGTCGTAGGCGGTGTAGCAGGCGAAGAGCACGATGCCCAGGCAGCACAGCAGGATGTTCACCCCGCCAAAGAACATGCCGATGACGCTGACGATCATCATGGCGATGAGGCCGAACATCAGGGGCTTCGCCCAGCCGGACAGGTCCTGCTTGGTGAGGTAGCCGTAGGCGGCCATGATGCCGAAGTAGAGGGCGGTGGCGCCGAAGGCCAGCACCAGATCGAACATCTGGTAAAGATAGAAATAGCAGCTGAACACCGCGCCGTTGAGCGCCGCGTAGAGGAAGAACATGCCCCGGGCGGTGCTCACGCCGATCTTGTGGATGCGGGCGCTCATCATCACCACCACCACGATCTCGGCGATGGCCAGGCCCCAGAACAGCAGCGGATTGCTGAGCAGCAGGATGCCGATGCCGCTGGTGTAGCCCGCCAGCGCCACCAGGAAGGTGACCATCAGGCCGGCGAACATCCAGCCGAAGGTCTTGGCGGTGTACTCCGCCAGCGTCTCGTAGCGGGCATTGGTGCTGAACACACCGTCCGGGCCCTGGCTGGCGTAAAAAGTATTGTTGTCGGGCTCAAAGCCCGGTCCGTATTGTTGATTCATAGGGATATCCCCCTCCTTTGGGCTTATTATATCGCAGAATGCCGCCGGAATTGTAAACAAAATCAAAATAATTTATAATGGCCTGTGAAAGCTTTGTGTAAAGGAGGCGCACGCCGTGGGTTTCGGGCTGTATCTGCACATCCCCTACTGCCTTGCCAAGTGCCGCTACTGCGATTTTTACTCCGCCGGGGCCAGCCGCGCCGTGCCGGAGGAATACATTGACGCCCTCATCGCCCGCATGGCGGCCATGTGCCCCGGGCGGCCGGATACGGTGTACTTCGGCGGCGGCACCCCCAGCCTGCTCTCTCCCGCCCAGGCGGCCCGGCTTCTGAAGGCCGCCGCCCCCCTGCCCGGCGCGGAAATAACGCTGGAGGCAAACCCCGAAACAGTAGACGCGGAAAAACTGGCGGGCTTTCGCGCCGCCGGAGTGAACCGGCTGAGCCTTGGGGTGCAGACAGCGGACGACGAAAGCCTTGCCCGCCTGGGCCGGCCCCACACCGCCGCCCAAAGCCGCGCCGCCCTGGCCGCGGCAAAGGCCGCGGGCTTTGAGAACATCACCGGCGACATCATGCTGGCCCTGCCCCATTATACGCGGGGGGAGTTCGACCGCACCCTTGCCCTGCTGGCGGAGGGCGGCGCCACCCACATCTCGGCCTATCTTTTGAAAATCGAGCCGGGCACCCCCTTTGGGAAAACTCCCCCGCCGGGTCTGCCGGACGAGGACGAGGCGGCGGATTTTTATCTGTATGCCGTGGAACAGCTGGCGACGGCGGGCTACGCCCAGTATGAGATAAGCAACTTCGCCCGCCCCGGCTTTGAGGGGCGGCACAATCTCATTTACTGGGACTGCCGGGACTATCTGGGCCTCGGCCCCGCGGCGGCCAGCTGCATGGAGGGCAAGCGCTTCTCCTTCGGCCGCAGCACGGCGGAATTCCTGGCCGGGGCGGCCCCCATGCAGGAGGGCGAGTGCACCGGGGCGGACTACATCATGCTGCGGCTGCGCCTTGCCGAGGGCCTGCGGCTCTCGCTGTTGAAAGAACGGTACGGCCTTGCCTTTGACGAAGGCCGCCTTGCCTTCATCCGCCGGTGCGTGGCGGCGGGCTACGCCGTGTTTGACGGCGACCGTCTGGCCCTTACCCCCAAGGGGATGCTGGTGCAGAACAGCATCCTCACGGAACTTTTGCCCTGAATAGCAAAAGCGGCAGGCCCCGCCGGGGGCCTGCCGCTTTGTTGTTTTATGGACTTCAGTCCTGCCACTTGTCGCAGAGGGCTTCCACCTGGCTGGCAAAGCGGGCCAGCTCCTTGTTGGTGTGGCCTTCCTTGGCCTTGATGATGTTCAGCAGGCGGTGGCCGGCGTCCAGCAGGCGGCGGAACACCGGGTTCTCCCGCTTCTTGCCGCCGCCCTCCTCCTTGGCGATGCGCTGGGTATTGCCCACCACAAGGCAGCTGCCGGTAAGAAGGTCGTACTCCGCGCCGTTGTAGGGCGCGGCGGCGGCCAGGCCCAGCTCCGCCCGCAGGCGGTTCGCGAAGATGTCGCACACCTCGTCCTCGCCGTGGGTGACAAACACGGTGCGGGGTTTCGTTTCAAAGTTCTTCACCCAGTTCATCAGGCCCTCGTTGTCCGCATGGCCCGACACGCCCGCCAGCACCTGCACCTTGCAGCGCACTTCGATGGTCTCGCCGAAGAGCTTGACCTCCTTCGCGCCTTCCACCAGCGCACGGCCCAGAGTGCCCGGCGACTGGTAGCCCACAAAGAGCACCGTGCTCTCCGGCCGCCAGAGGTTGTGTTTCAGATGGTGGCGGATGCGCCCGGCTTCGCACATGCCGCTGGCGGAAAGGATGACCTTGGGCTCGGAATCAAAGTTGATGGCTTTGGAGTCGTCGCTGCTCAAAGAGAGCTTGAGCCCCCGGAAATTGATGGGGTTCACCCCCTGCATCACCAGGGTACGGGCCTCCTCATCGTAGCACTCGGCCCAGCTGGTCTTGAACACCTGGGTGGCCTCCACGGCCATGGGGCTGTCCACATAGACAGTGAAGTTCTCGTGGCCCTTCACCAGGTTCTGTTCTTTAATTTGGCGCAGGAAATAGAGCATCTCCTGGGTGCGGCCCACGGCGAAGCTGGGGATGACCAGGTTGCCGCCCCGGTCAAAGGTATCCTGCAGAACGGCGGCCAGGGCGGGCACATAGTCCGGCCGGGGGCCGTGGCTGCGGTCGCCGTAGGTGGACTCCATCACCACATAGTCCGCCTCATGGATGGGCTGGGGGTCCCGCAGAAGGGGCTGGCGGGTGTTGCCGATGTCGCCGGAAAAGACGATTTTCCGGGTCTCCTCCCCTTCGGTGACCCACAGCTCGATGGACGCGGAGCCCAAAAGGTGACCCACGTCGGTGAAGCGGGCGCGGACGTTCGGCCCCACCTCCACCGTCTCGCCGTAGTCTACCTCGTGGAACAGGGCCAGGGCGGCCTCCGCGTCCTGCATCGTATAAAGGGGCTGGTACTCCTCGCCGCCGGAGCGCTTGGCCTTGCGGTTGCGCCACTCGGCCTCGAACTCCTGGATATGGGCGGAGTCACGCAGCATGATGCCGCACAGTTCGGCGGTGGCCCCGGTGGTAAAGACCGGGCCTTTATAGCCGTTCTTCACCATCAGGGGGATACGCCCCGAATGGTCGATGTGGGCATGGGTCAGCAGCATGCAGTCCACCTGGCCGGGGGCCAGGGGCAGGGGCTGGTTCTCGTAGATGTCGCGGCCCTGTTCCATGCCGCAGTCCACCATCAGGTTGAAGCCGCCGGTCTGCAGCAGGTAACAGCTGCCGGTGACCTCATGGGCGGCGCCCAGGAACGAAAGTTTCATACGCTTGCTCCCCCTTTCCCTTTGCGGGCGGTTGTATTTGTCTTTATTATACCCCGCCCGCTCCCCGGGGGCAAGGAAAAGCGGCAGACAAAAAACGCACCGTCCCCCTTTCGGGGAACGGTGCGTTTTGTTCAGGAAAAAATTACCGCTCCTTGGAGTCGATCTCGGCGCGGATGGCAGCCAGGAAGGCGTCCACGCTCATGGTGCCGCCCTTCTCCTCCTTGCGGGCGCGGACGGCCACGGTGCCGTCCTCCATCTCCTTGTCGCCCACCACCAGCATGTAGGGGATCTTTTTCAGCTGGGCCTCGCGGATCTTGTAGCCCATCTTCTCGCTGCGGTAGTCGGCCTCCACGCGGATGCCGGCGGCGTTCAGCTTCTTCTCCAGCTCCTTGGCGTACTCGTGCTGGCGGTCGGTGATGGGGATGATCATCGCCTGCACCGGGGCCAGCCAGGTGGGGAAGGCGCCGGCGAAGTGCTCGATGAGGATGCCGATGAAGCGCTCGATGCTGCCGAACACCACGCGGTGGATCATCACCGGGCGGTGCTTCAGGCCGTCCTCGCCGGTGTACTCCAGCTCAAAGCGCTCGGGCAGCTGCATATCCAGCTGGATGGTGCCGCACTGCCAGGTACGGCCGATGGCGTCCACCAGATGGAAGTCCAGCTTCGGGCCGTAGAAGGCGCCGTCGCCCTCGTTCACGGTGTACTCGCGGCCCAGCTCCTCGATGGCGCTGCGCAGGCCGTCGGTGGCACGGGCCCAGTCCTCCTCGCTGCCCATGTGGTCTTCCGGCATGGTGGACAGCTCGATGTGATACTCAAAGCCGAACAGGTTGTAGACCTTGTCGATCAGCTGCACAACGCCCTTGATCTCGTCCTTGATCTGGTCGGGGGTCATGAAGATGTGGGCGTCGTCCTGGGTGAAGCAGCGCACGCGCATCAGGCCGTGCAGCGCGCCGGACAGCTCGTGGCGGTGCACGAGGCCCAGTTCGCCCATGCGCAGGGGCAGGTCACGGTAGCTGCGGGGCTGGGTCTGGTACACCAGCATGCCGCCGGGGCAGTTCATCGGCTTGATGGCAAAATCGGTGTCGTCGATGACGGTGGTGTACATGTTGTTCTTGTAGTGGCCCCAGTGGCCGCTGCGCTCCCACAGGCTGCGGTTGAGCATCATGGGAGTGCTGATCTCCTGGTAGCCGGCCTCACGATGGATCTGACGCCAGAAGTCGATGAGGGTGTTCTTCAGGATCATGCCCTTGGGCAGGAAGAAGGGGAAGCCGGGGCCCTCTTCCAGCAGGGTGAACAGCTCCAGTTCCTTGCCCAGACGGCGATGGTCGCGCTTGGCGGCCTCTTCCATCAGCTTCAGATACTCCTCCAGGCCGCTGGCCTTGGGGAAAGCGATGCCGTAGAGGCGGTCCAGGCTGTCGCGGGAAGCGTCGCCGCGCCAGTAGGCGGCGGCTACCTTGGTCAGCTTCACGGCCTTGATGGCGCCGGTGCTCATCAGGTGGGGGCCGGCGCACAGGTCGGTGAAGTCACCCTGCTTGTAAACGGTGAGCTCCCAGCCCTTCTCGGCGTACTCTTCCAGCAGCTCCAGCTTGTAGGTCTGGCCCGCGAAGATCTCGCGGCCCTCCTCCACGGTGATGACCCGCTTTTCCAGAGGCAGGTCCTCTTTGACGATCTTCTTCATCTCGGCTTCGATGGCCTCAAAGTCGCCGGTGGTCAGGGGCCGGTCGGCCTTGATGTCGTAGTACCAGCCGTTCTCCAGCGCCGGGCCGATGCCGAAGTGGGCGCCGGGGAACAGATGCTGCACCGCCTGGGCCATCACATGGGCCGCGGTGTGCCAGAAAGCGTGCTTGCCGCCCTCGTCCTCAAAGGTGAGGATCTCGAGGGTGCAGTCCTCGTTCAAAGCGGTGCGCAGATCGCACACCTCGCCGTTCACTTTCGCAGCGCAGGCGCTCTTGTAAAGGCCCATGCCGATGCTCTTGGCCACGTCGGCCGCGGACACGCCCGCCTCGAACTGGCGAACGTCCCCTTTCAGTTCCACATTGATCATGTTCTCAAAACCTCCTGTAAACGAAAAAACGCCCCACCCCGTTGCAAAACATACGGGATGAAGCATCGTGCTCCACGGTTCCACCCGAATTGCGCCAAAAAGCGCCACTCGTTTGGGCTGTAACGGGCCCGGCCCGGCGGGGGTTCGCCCCCGCGCTCAGCGGTGGTAGGCATGGCAGGCCGCGCAAAGCCGCTTGCAGCACGCCCGAAAAGGGTGGCGGCTCTCTCTGATGCGCGCCTTCGCCCGCCCGTGTCCGCTTCGACACTTTGCGGGATAAGACTGTGCCCTAATGATATACTTCTTTTGGCCTGCTGTCAATATTTCTTGACAATTTGTAAACTGTTCATTAAAATAATGTAGTAGTATATTTGATGATCTGCCGCTGGGCCCCACGCCTTTTTCGGGCCGGCGCTGTGCGATTTATATGACAGGGCCCCGCAAGGGGCTTTTTGGTATGCTCATTGTCAATTATAAATAAAAGGCCTTGTTTTGCCATTTTTGAAACAGGCAAGCCCAGAACGGCGATTATCTCAGATACCTATTCTATCTTGAGGAGTTGAAACAATTGCCACCCATCATCGCTATCGTGGTGGCGGTCGTTGCAGCTGTCGTTTCCGGGTTTGTCTGTTTTTTTGCGGGTTCGGCCTACCGCCGCAAGACCGCAGAGGCAAAGCTTGGCAGTGCTGAAGAGGAAGCCAAGCGCATCGTGAACGACGCCATCAAGGCCGCCGAACAGAAACGCAAGGAGACCGTGATCGAGGCCAAGGACGAAGCTTTGCGCATGAAGACCGAGGCCGACAAGGAGATCAAAGAGCGCCGCAGCGAGCTGTCCCGCCAGGAGCGCCGCCTCGACCAGAAGGAAGAGGCTCTGGACAAGCGCGTGGCCGCCTTTGAGCAGAAAGAAGAAGAACAGCGCCAGCGCTCGGAGCTGGTGGAGGCCAAGCTGGACGAACTGGAACAGCTCAAGCTCCGCCAGCTGGAAAAGCTGGAGACCATCGCCGGCCTGACCCAGGAGGACGCGAAGCAGCTGCTTTTGAACCGTCTGGACCAGGACCTGACCCACGAGAAGGCCATGCGTGTGGCCGCCTACGAGGCAAACCTGAAGGATCAGTGCGACGCCATGGCCCGGGAGCTGATCGGTCAGGCCATCGCCCGCTGCGCGGCCGACCATTCCAGCGAGGCCACCGTGAGCGTTGTGCCCCTGCCCAACGACGACATGAAGGGCCGCATCATCGGCCGTGAGGGCCGCAACATCCGCGCCCTGGAGACCGCCACCGGCGTGGACCTCATCATCGACGACACCCCCGAGGCTATCACCCTGTCCAGCTTCGACCAGGCCCGCCGCGAGGTGGCCCGCATGACGCTGGAGCGCCTCATCACCGACGGCCGCATCCACCCCGCCCGCATCGAGGAGACGGTGGAGAAGTGCCGCCGCGAGCTGGAACTGAGCATGAAGCGGGAAGGCGAGCGCGCGGTGATGGAGATGGGCCTGCACGGCATCCATCCCGACATCGTGAAGCTGCTGGGCCGGCTGAAATTCCGCACCAGTTTCGGCCAGAACGTGCTGAACCACTCGCTGGAAGTTGCCTACCTCTCCGGCCTGCTGGCCGCCGAGATGGGCGTGAACGTGACCCAGGCCCGCCGCGCCGGCCTGCTGCATGACATCGGCAAGGCGCTGGACCACGAGATCGAAGGCAGCCACATCCAGATCGGTGTGGAGATCGCCCGCAAGTACAAGGAGAACCCGGCTGTCATTCATGCCATCGAGGCCCACCACGGCGACGTGGAACCCAAGACCCCGCTGGCCTTCATCGTGATGGCCGCCGACGCCATCAGCGCCGCCCGCCCGGGCGCCCGCCGCGAGAATCTGGAAAGCTACATCAAACGGCTGGAGAACCTGGAGGAGCTGAGCTGCAGCTTCGAGGGCGTGGAGACCGCCTTTGCCGTGCAGGCTGGCCGCGAGGTCCGCATCATGGTGAAGCCCGACGCGGTGGACGACGACCATCTGGTGCTGCTGGCCCGTGCCATCACCAAGAAGATCGAGGACGAACTGGACTACCCCGGTCAGATCAAGGTGAACGTGATCCGGGAGAGCCGCGCGGTGGAATACGCGAAATAAGCCTTTTGCAGGGCCCCGTTCGGGGGCCCTGTTTTTTTGCGCCCCATGAAAAATCGTACAATAAATTTTTAACAGTTCGCCTTGTTTTTCGTTTAAAAATATTGTATTCTAAAAAAAAGGCGTTTTGCCCGGCGGGCAAAGCGCCTTTGAACATGGAGGTCGCTCTTTATGGAACAGCGTATGCAGAAGGTCTACTCCCGCAGCGGCGCGGTGGCGCTGAAGGTGGCGCAGGGCCACTTTGCCACCAACCACAGCCACATCAACTACTACATTGACATCACCACCCTCAAGACCCGCCTGAGCGACGCCGAGGCGGTGGCCCGGGAGCTGGCTCAGAAATACGTCACCAGCACCGTCATCGACACCATCGTCTGCCTGGACGGCACACAGGTCATCGGCGCCTGCCTTGCCCGGGAACTGACCAAGAGCGGCCTTGCCTCCATCAACGCCCACCAGTCCATCTACGTCATCCGCCCGGAATATAACTCCAACAGCCAGCTGCTCTTCCGCGACAACCTCCAGCCCATGCTCAGCGGCAAGCACGTTCTCATTCTGATGGCCTCGGTGGCCACCGGCAAGACCATCAACAAGAGCGTGGAGTGCGTGCAGTACTACGGCGGCATCGTGCAAGGTGTGGCGGCGGTGTACAGCACCATGAAGTCCATCGATGGGCTGGACATCCAGTCCATCTTCTCGCCCTCCGACCTGCCCGGCTATGCCAGCTACGAGTTCAAGGACTGCCCCTATTGCAAACAGGGCATCAAGCTGGACGCGCTGGTGAACAGCTTTGGTTATTCCAAATTGTAAAAACAAAGTCGAATAATACAGAAAGGACCCGCCGGTTTTTACCCGGCGGGTCCTTTTTTGTTCTTGCTCAGCCCTGGCAGCCCAAATCGTCCCAGTCGCCAAAGTCCTCGGCGCAGGCGATGCGAGTGGCGTCCAGCTTGCCGTCCTCGGTGATGGGCTTTTCGGCCGCGCCCAGGTCCACCGGGTTGGGGTTGGGGCCCACGTCCGGCTTTTTGGCCGCGTGGTAAGGCTCTTCTTCCCCGGAGGGGGCAGTGTCCTCTCCCTCGGTCAGAGGCACCTCCACATAGTCGCCCTCGATGTGGCCGTCGTTGTTGTAATCACGCAGAAGCTTCACGGCAAAGGCCCCGGCGGCAAGGCCTAAGCCGATGGACAAAAAGCGGCGAATGAATCCCATGGTTTCCTCCCTCTATTATGCGCTCTTGCCCTCCGGGCGAAGCGCCTTCTATAAAAGCGATACGGTGTTAGTATACCACGCCGGAGCGTCCCTTTCAACCGAAAAGGGGCGAAGAGAAGAGGCCGGCCCAAACGGCCGGCCTCTCTGTGTGCACAACGCTCCGTCAGCGCAGTTCGTCCAGCACGCGCACCAGTTCCGCGCGGTGCGCGGGGTCGGAGCAGCCGTCGCGGCAAAGCACCTCCAGCATTTCCGCCTCGCTGCCGCCAAACCGCTTTTCGACCAGGTTGTTCAGCTCTACAAGCTGCATCTGGCGGCGGGTCACCAGCGGCGTCACCGTAAAGTCGGTCCCGCTGCGTTCCAGAACGCCTTTGCCGATCAGCCGCTTCAGCACGGTGTAGGTGGTGTTCTTTGCCCAGTCAAACCGCTGGCCGGCGATGGCGGCGATGCGGCTCGCCGTGGTGGGGGCCGTCTCCCACACGATCTCCATCAGATTCCATTCTGCGTCGAACAGCTTTACTGTTTCCACTGTTGATCCGTCCTTTCCGCCCTGCCACAGGCTATTTTTTCTGGCAAGAAGAGGGCAGTATCCCCTTGTTTACTTTACTATATCATACCCCCCGCCCTTTTTCAGCATAAAACTTCCCCGTGGGAATTTTTTCGTAACTTTGCACTTATTGTGCCCGTTTTTCGGGAGCCTCTATGACAATAGTAGACGATTTATGTAGTATATAGAACCATATTTTTATGCAGAGTCAACAAAAACAAAGCGCCCCGCAGGCAAAAATGCCCGCGGGGCGAAAACACTTTATTTGCACGATCGGCGACAGAGCATCAGCTGAAGGTGACGTAATCCTGCTCCAGGGGCTTTGCCGGCTCCACCTCGAGGGCGGTGAGCACCGGGCCCTTGCCGCCGAACAGCGGATGGAACTGCACCCGTACCTTGGCGGTGAGCTTGATCCAGCTGCGCTGGGCCAGCTTTTTGGCGTCGTCGTATTTGCAGGGGAAGCCCACGAACTGGATGTCCTCCACGCAGCAGGTCATGGCAAAGCGCCCGGGCACGAACTGGCCCTGACCCACCCGGGGGGTCTGGCAGACCTGGGCGGTGAAGCGCACGGTCTTGCCGGCGTACTTCTCCGGGTCCTCGGAGGCGTCCAGATACCAGATGCCGAAGTCCTCGTCGCCGATGTCGATGACGTCGGCCTCGATGTCGAAGGGCAGTTCGTCGGGCAGGTCGTCGTACTCCACGCTGCCGTCGGAATACTCATAGGCGATGTCGCACCGGCGGCTGGCCTGACGCACGGCCTTGTGGATGTATTCCCGGTCGTCGGAGGAGCTGACCGCCTCGGCCCGGTTGACCACCAGCAGCTCGCTGGCGCCGAACTTCTCCAGCATCAGCTGGCGCATGTTTTCAAAATAGGTGCGGAAGGTGGTGCCGTCGGCGGTGCAGATGGTCTGGTAGATGAGCCAGTGGGGCGGCAGCGCCTCGCTGAGGGCCGCCAACGGCCACATGCCGTTGTACTCGATGAGCACCCGGCCCGCGCCGCTCTTTTTGGCTTTCTCTTCCAGAACTTCGGGGGTAAGCTCCGCCTGGGACTCGATGGTGTCCACCGTGACGCCGCCGAAGGCAAACTCCTCGGGGCGGTACTCCACCTCGCCCTCCTCGCAGATCAGCAGCAGGGTCTTGTCGCCGCTGTCGAACTTGGGGTCGTTCATGGTCTCCTGGATGAAGGTGGTCTTGCCGCTTTCCAGCTGGCCCAGGAACAGATAGACCGGGATCTCAGTCGCTGCCATTGTGTTCTCTCCTTTACGCCAGATGGAAGATGAGCTCCAGCGCCGGCTCGTTCAGCTTTGCGCCGATGACGCACAGCCGGCCGGTCACGTCGGCGGCGCCGGTGCGCACATCCGCCTCGCCGGGCACATAGTCGAAGTGGATCCACTCGCTCTCGCCGGGCAGGATGCCCTTGGCCCGCAGGATGGTGCCGTATTTGCCGGTGTCCAGGGCGGTCAGGGCGGCCTTCACCTCGTCGGCGGTGAACTTGCGGGCAGTCTCGCGGCCGAAGCTGGAGAACACCTCGTCGGCGTGATGATGGTGATGATCGTGGCCGCAGGAGCAGTGCTCGCCGTGGTCATGGTCGTGATGATGCTCATGGCCGCACTCGCAGTGCTCATCATGCTCATGGTCATGATGATGCTCATGGCCACACTCGCAGTGCTCGTCATGCTCATGGTCGTGATGATGCTCATGGCCGCACTCGCAATGCTCGTCATGGTCGTGGTCGTGATGATGCTCATGGCCGCACTCGCAGTGCTCGTCATGCTCGTGCTCATGGTCATGCTCATGATGATGCTCGTGCTCGTGGGTCTGGGCCAGCAGCTTCGCCACAAAGTCCTGCCCTTCCTCGATGGCGGCCAGGATCTGCGCGCCGGAAAGCTGGGCCCAGTCGGTGGTGATGATGACCGCGTCGGGGTTGACGGTGCGCAGCAGCGCCACCGCATCGGCCACCTTCTGCTCGCTGGCAGAACCGGTGCGGCTGAGGATGACGGCATTGGCGTGGGAGACCTGGTCGTTGTAGAACTCGCCAAAGTTCTTCATGTACATCTTGACCTTGTTCACGTCCGCCACGGTGGCAAAGCAGTTCAGCTTCACCTCCCGCTCGTCGGCCACGGCGGCCACGGCGCGGGTCACGTCGCTGAGCTTGCCCACGCCGGAGGGCTCGATGAGGATGCGGTCGGGGGCGAACTGGTCGATGACCTTTTTCAGCGCCTCGCGGAAATCGCCCACCAGGCTGCAGCAGATGCAGCCGGAGTTCATCTCGGTGATCTCGATGCCGGCGTCCTTCAGAAAACCGCCGTCGATGCCGATCTCGCCGAACTCGTTCTCAATGAGCACCAGCTTCTGGCCGGCGTAGGCCTCGCTGATGAGCTTTTTGATAAGGGTGGTCTTTCCGGCGCCGAGAAAACCGGAAAAAATGTCGATCTTGGTCATGGTTTTACCTCTCTTTTTATCTATCCGGGAAAAGGCCCGCCACGCCGCGAAAAGGGCGCTGCGGGCGTGATTGCTCCAACTTTTATTATACCCGTTTTGTCAACACCCGCACCGGGTGGGGGCTTTGCAACAGAGCTTTAGCGTGCTACAATAGAAGCGGTCGTTTTTGATCGAAGCGCTCTGCGCTGATTGCACTATTTGAGAATCGAGGTTTTGTTTTATGCAGACCACCAACGAAAAGATCGCCCTGCTGCGCGCCGCCATGAAGGCCGCCGGTGCGAACGCCTGCCTGATCCCCTCCTCCGACCCCCACATCAGCGAGTATCTGCCCGCCCACTGGTCCGCCCGGCGCTACTTCTCCGGGTTCACCGGCAGCGTGGGCAATCTGGTAGTCACCGAGACCGCCAGCGCCCTGTGGGTGGACGGCCGCTACTTCGTGCAGGCCGCCCATCAGCTGGAGGGCAGCGAGATCGTGCTGCAGAAGATGGGCGTGGAAGGCGTGCCCACCCTGCTGGAGTACCTGACCGACGCTTTGGGCGAGGGGCAGGTGCTGGCGGTGGACGGCATGGTCACCGCCACCTCCACCATGAAGGAGCTGCAGGAGGCCCTGGCCAAGAAGGGCGCTTCCGTCAAGAGCGTGGACCTGGTGGAGGGCAACTGGCCCGACCGGCCCGCCGTGCCCGCCAGCGAGGCTTTCCTGCTGGACGAGACCTATGCCGGCCGCAGCGCCGCCGAAAAGCTGGGCGACCTGCGGGCCGAACTGGCCAAGCAGGGCGCGGGCGCCATGGTGGTCTGCCGTCTGGACAGCGTGGCCTGGCTGCTGAACCTGCGGGCCTCTGACCTGGACAACACCCCCTTCGCCCTGGCCTACTGCTTTGTCACTCCGGATGACGCCATCCTCTTCATCAACACCGCCCGCCTGCCCGCCGAAGCCGCCGAGGCGCTGGGCCGTCAGGGCGTGCGGGTGACCGACTACGATCATCTGCTGGGCGCGCTCACCGGCTATCACCACGACCAGACGGTTCTGGTGGACGAGGCGGGCACCAACTGGGCGGTGTACTCCGCTCTGGCGGGCAACCCGGTGTTCACCCTGAAGGCGGGCGAGGACCCCATCCAGGCGCTGAAGGGCGTGAAGAACCCGGTGGAAATTGAAAACCTGAAGAACGCCCATCTGCGGGACGGCGTGGCCATGGTGAAGTTCCAGATGTGGCTGGAAGAGAAGATGGCCGCGGGCGAAACTGTGACCGAGGTGGATGTGGACGAAAAGCTGATGGCTCTGCGGGGCGAGCAGGCGCTGAACATCGGCGTCAGCTTCGACACCATCGCCGCCTACGGCGCCAACGCCGCCATGATGCACTACCACGCCACCCCCGGCAACTGCACCACCCTGGCCCCCAAGGGCTTTTTGCTGGTGGACTGCGGCGGCCAGTATCTGGACGGCACCACCGACATCACCCGCACCTACGCTCTGGGCGAGCTGACCGACAATGAGCGCACCTACTACACCTATGTGCTCAAGAGCCACATCGACATGGCCAAGCTCCAGTTCCTGAACACCTGCACCGGCGGCAATCTGGACGTGATCGCCCGCGCTCCGGTGTGGGCCCACGGCATCGACTACCGCTGCGGCACCGGCCACGGCGTGGGCTTTGTGGGCGGCGTTCACGAGGGCCCCCACAACCTGCGCATCACCAACCACACGGTGTTCAAGCCCGGCATGATCGTCACCGACGAGCCCGGCATCTACGAAGAGGGCGAAGTGGGCATCCGCATCGAGAACGAGCTGCTCTGCTGCGAGCGGGTGAAGAACCAGTACGGCCAGTTCCTGGGCTTTGAGCCGGTGACCTACTGCCCCATCGACCTGACCCCCGTGCGGCCCGAGCTGCTGGATGCGGACGAAAAGGAATGGCTGAATGCCTTCCACCAGATGGTGCGGGAGAAGCTGACCCCCCACCTCTCCGCCGCCGAGGCGGCCTGGCTGGCGGAAAAGACCCAGCCTCTGGCGTAAAAAACGCACAAAAAAGTGCTGTCCCTCATGGGGCAGCACTTTTTTTGTCTTTCTTTTTTGTCAGCCTGCGCAGCAGCAGCACCGCCGCCGCAGCCGCCAGCATCCAGCGCACCATACCGGAGCCGTCCGAAAAGCGCCGGGCCAGCAGCGCCCAGCTCTCCCCCGCCGCCGCGCCCAGATGCACCAGCGCGGCGTTCCACACAAGGCTGCCCGCCGTGGTGTAGAGCAGAAAGCGCACCAGGTTCATCCGGGCCATGCCTGCGGGAATGGAGATGAGGCTGCGCAAAATGGGTACGCAGCGGCAGAAAAGCACCGTTTTCGCACCCTTTTTCTCAAACCAGCCGGCGGCCCGGGCGGCGGCTTCGGCGTCAAAGCCCAGCCGTTTGCCCCAGGGCCCCGCCAGCAGCGCGTTCATCCGCTGGCCACCCAGCGCCCGGCCCACCCCGTAGAGGGCCAGCGCCCCCGCCACCGCTCCCAGGGTGGCCCAGACCACCACCCACCACACATCCAGCGCGGTTCGGGTGGTGAGGAAGCCGCCGAAGGTAAGGATGACCTCCGAGGGGATGGGCGGAAAGAGGTTTTCCACCGCGATGAGCAGGGCCATGCCCGGATAGCCGAAGTCCTCCATCACGTTCACGATAAACTGCTCCATGCCGCCGCCCCCTTTGGATACAGTCTATTCGGCCCGGGCGGAAAAATATGAACACAGAAAAGCGGCCGCCCCGGCAAACCCGGAGCGGCCGCTTTTTGCGTTTTTATTCCCGGCTGGTCACTTCGGCCCGGCTTAAGCTCACCAGCACCACCGCCAGCAGCACGCAGGCCGCCAGCACCGACCACTGGCCCAGAGGCCCGGCCAGCACCGCGCTCACCGCCGCGCCGGCGATGAAGGCCACGATGACCTGGTAATACCGCAGGCTGGAGCGCAAAATGCCTCGGTCGCGGGTCTGGAAGTACTGATACAGCAGCTCGGTGCCGCTGCGCAGGTTGCCGGTGCACATGGTGGTGGCGTAGGCCTTGCCGTGCACCCGGCGGAAGCTCTCCACCTGCAAGGCGCAGACGAAGCTCACCGCCCAGTTCACTGCCATATCCCACGCGCCGCCTAAGGGGGCAAAAGCCGCGGCGGCCAGCACACCGATCTCCAGCGCCAGCACCCACTGGCGCCAATGCACCCGGGCAGACGGAGCCGCCTTGCCCCGGCGGCGGATGGCCTCCGCCGCCAGCACACCCAGAAAGAAGGCGAAGATGGGCGGCAGATATTTCACCGCGCCGCCCCAGTCGCCCGCTGCCAGCTTGACGCCCAGCAGCACCATGTTGCCGGTCTCGGCGTTGGCGAACACGCCGCCCCGGCACAGGTAGGTGTAGGCGTCCAGATAGCCGCCCGCCAGCGCCAGCACAAGGCCCACCCGAAGAGCCTCGCTGGTCTGCACCCGCTGTTCGGTCATTTGTTTCTCTCCCCTCTTTTTCCCCTTAAGAGAGCGCCGCACCATTCGCGGCGAACGCCGCCCGGAATGATGCGGGATTACCTCAAAAATGGCCCCCGGTCTCCCGGGGGCCACAGCTTGCTTGCTGGGGGTATGGTTTACCTGGACAGACGCTCGCGCAGGGCGGCCAGCTGCTTGTGCAGCTCGGCGGGAACGCGCTCGCCGATCTCGTTGTAGAGGGCCTCGACGCCGTCGCAGTCCTCCAGCCACAGGTCCTTATCCACGCTCAGCAGGCCCTTGACGGTATCCAGAGTGATGTCGTCCAGGCCGGTGATGTCGATGTCCTCGGCGTTGGGCAGGTAGCCGATGGGGGTCTCCACGGCGTCCACTTCGCCCTTGCAGCGCTTCAGCATCCACATCAGCACACGCATGTTGTCGCCGAAGCCGGGCCAGATGAAGTGGCCTTCGTCATCGGTGCGGAACCAGTTGACATGGAAGATCTTGGGGGCCTTGTCGCCCAGCTTCTCGCCCATCTCGATCCAGTGGCCGAAATAGTCGCCCATGTTGTAGCCGGTGAAGGGACGCATGGCCATGGGATCACGGCGCACGACGCCCACGGCGCCGGCGGCGGCAGCGGTGGTCTCGGAGGCCATGGCGCTGCCCACATACACGCCGTGGTTCCAGTCAAAGCTCTGGAACACCAGCGGAGCGGTCTTGGCGCGGCGGCCGCCGAACACCATGGCGGTGACGGGCACGCCGTTGGGGTTGTTGAACTCCTTGCTCAGGCAGGGGCAGTTCACAGCGGGAGCGGTGAAGCGGCTGTTGGGATGGGCCAGCTTGTTGCCTTCGGCCACCCACTCCTTGCCGTTGACCTTCTTGCCGGTCCACTCCTCGGCGTTCTCGGGGGGATTCTTGTCCAGGCCTTCCCACCACACAGTGTTGTTGTCCAGGTTGTGGGCAACGTTGGTGAAGATGGTGTTCTTCATGGTGGTGTGCAGGGCGTTGGGGTTGGACTTCTCGTTGGTGCCGGGAGCAACGCCGAAGAAGCCGTTCTCGGGGTTGATGGCGTAGAGGCGGCCGTCCTCACCGATGTGCATCCAGGCGATGTCGTCGCCGACGGTCCAGACCTTGTAGCCCTGCTTGGCGTAGACCTCGGGCGGGATCAGCATGGCCAGGTTGGTCTTGCCGCAGGCGGAGGGGAAGGCGGCGGTGATGTACTCCACATGGCCGGTGGGATCCTCGATGCCCAGGATCAGCATATGCTCGGCCATCCAGCCTTCCTTCAGGCCCTGATAGCTGGCGATGCGCAGCGCGAAGCACTTCTTGCCCAGCAGCACGTTGCCGCCGTAGCCGGAGTTGATGGACCAGATGGTGTTCTCTTCGGGGAACTGCACGATGTAGCGGTTCTCCTCTTCCATCTTGGCCTTGGAGTGCAGGCCGCGGACGAAGTCGTTGGAATCGCCCAGCTGATCCAGAGCCTGCTTGCCCATGCGGGTCATGATGTCCATGTTCATGACCACGTAGATGGAGTCGGTCAGCTCAATGCCCACCTTGCTGAAGGGGCTGCCGATGGGGCCCATGCAGTAGGGCAGAACGTACATGGTGCGGCCCTTCATGCAGCCGTCGTACATGGGGATCAGCTTGGCCTTCATCTCGCTGGTTTCCATCCAGTTGTTGATGGGGGCGGCGTCCTCACGCTTCTTGGTGCAGATGTAGGTGCGGCCTTCCACGCGGGCAACGTCGTTCACCGCGGTGTGATGCAGCACACAGCCGGGCAGCAGCTCCTCGTTCAGGGGGACCATCTCACCGGTCTTGAAGCTCTCTTCCCGCAGGGCGGTGAGCTGCTCCTCGCTGCCGTCGATCCACACGACCTTGTCGGGCTTCACCAGGGCGACCATTTCGTCCAGCCAGGTCAGAACATGCTTGTTCGTTGTCATACGCTTTCACCAATCCTCTCATGATGTTCGGGGGCAAACTGCGCTGCGAAAAGGCGGCGCTGAAAAAAGTTTGCCATTTGCACCCATTGTAATCATTATACTTCCGCACCCCAAAAACGGCAATGGATTTTCTGTTAAAAACCCGAAAGTGCAAAAGTTTTCCGTTTCACTTAAAACTTTGACTATTTTTTGACGATTTCCGTTGATTTCACCGAACGAGCACAGGTTTTTGGGTGTAACAGCCGCCCATGGGGCCGGGAATCCGGCGGCAGAGAGCCGCAAGATCCGCGGCGGCGGCGTGGGCGGCGGCCGCCGCCCGGCAGTCATCGTTTTCGCGGGCAAGGCGGGCCAGCGAGGCCCCGGCGGGCTTTTTGCTGCCCCGCAGAAGGGCCAGGCCCCGCTCGTTCGCCGCCAGCACATGGACGTAGGGCGGCAGGGCAGGCAGGGCGGCGGTGTAGCCCAGGGCAGCGTCCAGGGCGTAGCGGCGCAGCCGGGCGTGGGCGTAGCGCTTGGATTTCATCCCGTCGTAAAGTTCCGTCAGGGTCCCGGCGGTGCGCAGGGCGTTTTCCAGCAGATGTTCCAGGCCTTCGGCGGTGCCCCGGGTGCGGGCAAAGGCGGCGGCGTCCGTCCCCCGCAGGCGGGAGAGCATCGCCACGCTCCATGCCCGTTCGTCCAGGTCCTGCCCGGCGGCCTGGGCCTCTTTGTAAAGGGCCAGCGCGGCTTCGGGCACATAGCCCTCCAGCGCCGCCGCGCCCCCCTGCAGCCAGAGGATGCGCAGGCTGGAGGCGCTGGCGAAGCCCTCTGTGCCGGGGCGCGCCTCCCCGTGGGCCGCGCCCTTGCGGGGCAGGGCCCGGGGCGAAATGTGGCTGTTTTGAAGGGCGAGGGCCTTGCAGTACTCCACCCCCAGGTTGTTGTTGGGGCTGGCCAGCACCGCCCCCGCGCCGGGGCAGACTTCCCCGGCGGCGGCGGCCCGGGCGGCGGCAAAGGGCGCGCCCCCCGCGAGGGCACGGGCCAGCGCGGCAGAGAACGCCTCCGAGCGCAGGGCTTCGGCGGTTTTGGCCAGGGCCGCCGTGTCCGGTGTTTCCGCCCCGAACACCAGAGTGTCCAGCGCGGGCAGGGCGCTCAAAACGGTCACCCCGGCGGCGGCAAAGCCCTCGGCGGAAAGGCAGGCATAGGGGTTCGGCAGGCTCAACACCAAATCCGCCCCGCAGGCAAGGGCCGCGGCGGCCCGCACGGCAGGCGGCAGCAGCGCCGCGCCGCCCCGCTGGGTGACGTCTCCGCTCATGCAGACGGTCACCGTTTCGGCGCCCTGGCGGCGCGCCTCGGCGATCTGCCAGGCGTGGCCGGCGTGGAACGGGTCATATTCGGCGATGATCCCGGCGTTTTTCATGGGTTTGGCCCCCTTTTTGCCTTGAAAAGCGGTTTTTCCCATTATATAATAGTGGGTGGACAATGTAAATCCGGGCGGCGAAAGCCGCCAGAAACAGTTTTGGGAGGAAGTATCAATGAAAATCCTGGTTATCAACTGCGGTTCGTCCTCGCTGAAATATCAGCTGATCGACATGACCGACGAGAGCGTGCTGTGCAAGGGCCTGTGCGAGCGCATCGGCATCGAGGGCAGCAAGATCACCCATCAGGCCCACGGCGGCAAGTGGAGCGTGGAGGTCCCCTTCCCCACCCACACCGAGGCCTTCATGAAGGTCGTGGAGATGATGACCACCGGCGAGGGCGCCGTTGTTGCCGACAAGAGCGAGATCGGCGCCATCGGCCACCGCATCGTGCAGGGCGCTGAGTTCTTCACCAAGAGCGAGATCGTCACCGACGCCATCATCGACAAGATCGAGGAGATCGCCCCCCTGGCCCCCGTGCACAACCTGGCCCACGTGCAGGGCCTGCGCAGCGCCAAGAAGGTCTTCGGCGCCGACGTGCCCAACGTTGTGGTCTTCGACACCACCTTCCACCAGACCATGCCTCCCAAGGCTTATATGTACGGCGTGCCCTACGAGATGTACGAGAAGTACGCCATCCGCCGCTACGGCGCCCACGGCACCAGCCACCGCTATGTGAGCATGGCCGCCGCCCAGTTCCTGGGCAAGGACCCCTCCGAGCTGAAGATGGTCACCTGCCATCTGGGCAACGGCAGCAGCATCACCGCCGTGGACGGCGGCAAGTGCGTGGACACCAGCATGGGCCTGACCCCGCTGGCCGGCGTGCTGATGGGCACCCGCTGCGGCGACATCGACCCCAGCGTGGTGACCTACATGGAGCAGAAGCTGGGCATCCACGGCCAGGACATGGCCGACTACCTGAACAAGAAGTGCGGCCTGCTGGGCGTGTCCGGCGTGTCCAGCGACAAGCGCGACGTGGAGGCTGCCTCCGCCGCGGGCAATGAGCGTGCCAAGCTGGCCAGCGATATGCTGAACTACCAGATCAAGAAGTACGTGGGCGCCTACGCCGCCGTGATGGGCGGTCTGGACTGCGTGGTCTTCACCGGCGGCATCGGTGAGAACGACGACTACGTGCGCAGCGAAGTGTGCAAGAACATGGAGTTTTTGGGCATCAAGCTGGACGAGGAGAAGAACAAGCTGCGCGGCCAGGACATCATCGACCTGTCCGCCGCCGACAGCCGCGTGAAGGTGCTGATGGTCTGCACCAACGAAGAGCTGATGATTGCCCGCGACACTCTGGCGCTGGTGACCGCGAAGTAAATCATTTTCCCTGCGTTTCAAGGGCCGCCCCGGTTTGGGGCGGCCCTTTTTTGCTTTCTCCCCTTGACAAAGAGGCCCGGAGGTGCTATGGTTAGTTACATAAGTAATGAACCAATGAACAACGAGCGGAGGTGAACCGGGTGCATGGGAGTTTGAACGACCAGGCGCTGATCTATCTGCAGATCGCCCAGATGCTGGAGGATGACATTCTCCGGGGCGTTTACCGGGAGGAGGAACAGGTGCCCTCCACCAACGAGCTGGCCCGGGAATACAACATCAACCCGGCCACGGCAGCCAAGGGCATCAACCTGCTGGTGGCGGAGGGCGCGCTCTACAAGCGGCGGGGCATCGGCATGTTCGTTGCCCCCGGCGCGACGGCCGCGGTGAAGGAAAAGCGCCGAAAGGCCCTGGGCGAGGAGTATGTGCTGCCTCTTCTGCGGGAGGCGAAGTCCCTGGGCCTTGGCAAAGAAGAACTGCTGGCGATGGTGAAAGAGGCCATCGAACACGAAGGAGGAGAGAAGGCATGACGAGCGGAGTATTGCAGGCGAAGGGCCTGTGCAAATCCTACAAGGACAAACAGGTGCTGAAAAACCTGGACATCACCATCGAGCCGGGCAAGATCTACGGGCTCATCGGGCGCAACGGTGCGGGCAAAACGACGCTGCTGGGCATTCTCACCGCCCAGAACACCCACAACGCGGGCGAAGTGACCTATGACGGCGAGCCGGTGTGGGAGAACCCCAAAGCCCTGGCGGACCTGTGCTTTTCCCGCGAGCTGCAGCCCACCCTGTTCTACGGCCAGAACAACCTGAAAGTGCGCCACTACCTGCAGGCGGGGGCCACCTTCTACCCCCGGTGGGACGAGGAATACGCCCGGCGGCTGATAAAGGAGTTCGGGCTGGAAGAGAAAAAGCGGGTGTGCCAGCTCTCCAAGGGCCAGCTTTCCATGGTGACCATCCTCATCGCCCTGGCCAGCAATGCGCCCGTCACCATTCTGGACGAGCCGGTGGCGGGTCTGGACGTGGTGGCCCGGGAGCGTTTTTACCAGCTTTTGCTGGATGACTACGCCCGCACGAACCGCACCTTCATCATCTCCACCCACATCATTGAGGAGGCGGCGGCGGTGTTTGAGCGGGTGCTCATTCTGGACGACGGCCGCATCATTGAAAACGAGGAGACGGAGGAGCTGGTGGACCAGTTCCGTTATGTGTCCGGCGCCGCCGAGGAAGTGGACCGGGTGTGCGAAGGGATGACGGTGGTGCACCAGCGCACCATGGGCCGCCGCAAGACCGCCGCTGTGCGGGACACTGCCGGCCGCCGGGTCGCCGACCTCGCCGGCGCGGGCGACGTGGACGTTTCGCCTCTGAACCTGCAGAACGTGTTCGTGGCGCTGTGCGGCCACGAGCCGGTGGAATGAGGGAGGTGGCGGCATGACACGCTGTTTCCGGTTCCTTCTGCGCTTTTCGTTGATCAATCTTGGCATCTTCGCCGCCGTGGCGGCGGTCATCGTGGGCGGAGCCTTCGTCACCGACGTGCCCTCGGGGAACACGAACCTTTTTTCCACCTATTTCGACGGCTTCCCTGCCCTGTCGCTGTTCATTCTGTTCATGATGGCCTTTTCCATGACAAGCACCCTCACCCTGGCTCTGAATTTCGGAGCCACCCGCAAAGCCCTGTTCGGCGCGCTGCAGGGGGTGCTGGTGATCTACGCCGTGGGCGGCTGGGTCATCTCGGCCCTCTTTTCCTCCGTGCCGGTGTGGTTCGGCTGGCCCCGGGAGGGGGCGGCAGCGGTGCTGATGCTGAACTCGGGCCCCGCCTTTCTGGCGGCGGGCGCCGCTGCCACGGTATTCGGAGTGCTCAGTGGCGTGATGATGGCCCGCAGCCGCCTTCTCGGGAGCATGGTCCTCATTCTGGCCATGCTGCTCATGATCGTGGGCATTTTCTGGCTGGTCATCACCGGCGGCTCCTTCTCCGGCAGCATGTGGGGCGATTTGCCCTGGCTGCTGCCGCTGGTGCTGGGTCTGGCCGCCGTGGTCGCGGATGTGTTTTTGTATCGCTATCTCAAGGGCTATGTGGTGAGGTGACAACGCCATGTTTAAAAAGTTTTTAAAGATGAACGCCGGCGATTTCTCCCTTTATGCGGCGATCGCGGGCGGGCTGTTCCTGCTGGGCGAGGCAGTCATCCTCTGCGTGATGACCATTGCAAAGCCGGACACCGGCATCTTCCTGGCGGGCATCGTGCTGCCCATCGTGGGGGCGTTCTCCCTGTTTATCATGAGCTTCACCAATTCGACCGTGATGTTCGACACCGCCCTGCGCTTCGGCCGCACCCGGCGGCAGAGCCTGGGGCTGGTGGTCGCGCTGCTGGCCTTGGAAGGGGCCTTCGTCATGGGCCTGGCCGGCCTTTTGGCGCTGGCGGAACGCCTTCTGCTGCCCGGTCTTTGGGCGAAACTGGCCGGGTTTGAGGGCTGGAAGCTGGGTCTGAACATGCCCGTGCCCGAGGGCAGCCAGCCCGTGCAGGCCGCCCTGCTTCAAATCGAGAGCTTTGTGCTGGCCTGGTGGTGGTACCCGCTGCTGTGGGCGGCGGCGCTGGCGCTGGGGCTCTGCTTCGGGGCGCTCATTCAGCGTTTTGGCCCCAAAGGCGCCTGGGCACTTTGGGCCATCTGGATGGGCCTGTGCTTCGGGCCCCAGCTGCTGGGCCAAAACGCCTACCTCATCGGCCAGTGGAGCATCGGCCTGATCGCGGGCGTGGCGGTGCTGGTGGCCGCAGGCCTTGTGTGGGCGGTGTGGTCGCTGCTCCACGCGGTGGTGCGCTGGTAAGGGAGGCAAAAGCATGGTGCATGTGGTCTTTTCCGCCTCCGAAAAAGGCAGTCTGCAGGTAGCGCTGTCCGGCCCGGGGGGCGCGGCGGCGGTGGCCGTCATTGGCGGCACAGGCGGGCCGCTGAGCCGCCTTGCCGCAAAGCGGGAGGCCGCCCGCCAGAAGCAGCAGGCCGCCGGAGCCTTGCCCATGGAAGGTACGCCCGCCGACGTTCTCTGCCTGCCCCTGGCGTTGAGCGTGGGGGACATTTCCGAAGCCGAGCCGGGCGAAAAGCGCCAAAAAGAGCTGGCCGGTCTTTGGGCCATGAGCCCCGCTGAAAACGAGGAATTTGCCGAAAAAATGTTGGAGGAAAGCCGCCACGCGCTGGAAACCCTGCGCCGCCGTGCGGGGAGCGGCGAAACGGTGCGGGTATGGCAAAGCCCCGGGGCAGACGCCGCCTGCGGTATCCGTTTTCTGGCGGCCTGGCTGCGGCCCCTGGGTTTTGACAAGCTGAAGGTAGAGCGGGTGCGGCTGCCGGAATTTGAAGCACGGGCGGACGGCACGGCAGTGCAGTACGACGGCTGGGGCGAAGTGGAGCCCCACCACTGGGCCGCGCTGGCCGACCCGGAGCCTCTGCCCGCCCCGGTGCTGAACGCGCTGGCCGGGGAGTGGGCGATGCTGCAGGCCCGGAACGCCCCTCTGCGGGCGGTGGTGAACGGGCGGGTGGCGAGCGTGCCCGAGGATTTTTACGACGGCTTCGTGCTGGAGGCGCTGCGCGCCCAGCCGGACCAGTTCCGGGAGGCCCAGGCCATCGGGAAACTGCTGGCCACCCTGCGCCCCGGCGTCAGCGACGGCTTTGCCGCAAAGCGCATCGAGGCACTGGTGCAAAAGGGCCTTTTGGAAGAAGTGGAGGACCCGCGGCCGGGCCGCCCGGTCTACGACCGGGTGCTGCGCAAAAAAGGCATATGAAAAAAGGACGTTCGAATGTTCCGAACGTCCTTTTTTGTCAGCAGCCTTTGAGTTTGTAATACACGGCGAAGGCGGCCTTGCTCACCGGCTCCAGCAGGCCCAGCTTCACCAGCACTTTGCGCATCCGGTAGGCAAGGGCCCGGCGGTCGTCCTCGGTGTTGGCCACGTCCATGAACAGGATCTTCTCCGGCGGGAAGTTGTGATCCGCCCAGATGCAGAGCAGATACTCCGAGATGAACCCGCACATACGGGGGGCCAGCACGCCCTGCTCGGCGCCCAGCCGCTCGAACTCCTCCAGCAGCGGGAACATCCAGGCGCTGTAGGCACAGAACACCTCCCGCTTTGCGATGAGCATGTTGCCGAAGCTGGCCCGCCGGCCGTAGGCGAACTTTTCAAAGGAGGGCATATACTCCGGGCAGCGGCGGCGCATCAGTTCCTCCAGCAGGACCATGGGCCGGTTCTGCACCTCTTTCGGCCGGTCGTGGAACAAAATGCCGTTGCAGGCCAGCTTGTAGACGGGTTTTGGCAGGATGATGTCGTAGTGCTCCAGCAGCTTTTCCGCCTCGGCGGCGGTGAGGATCTGGCTCTTCACGTCGGCGGCGTACATGTCGTGCACGAAGTACCGCCGGTAGTGCACAAGGCCCATCGTTTCCGGGCCCGGCAGGTTCTTCCAGGCCCAGTAATGGCCGGTGAGCTCGCAGTACTGGGGGTTCTTTTCGGAGATGTTCTCCCCTTCGTCGTCCCGCTGAAAGCCCAGGTCCTGCGCCGCCAGCGCCGCGCCCACCTGCACCGGCAGATAGCCCTCCAGCGCGGGCGGGTCAAAAGCCTTGTGGGCCGCGATCAAAATCGCCGTTTCGCCCATGGCGTGTCCTCCTTTTTGCCCGGCGTGCGGGCGGTGTGCTTTGGGCTTATTGTACCACAGCCCGCCGGGGCTTTGCAACGCCGCGCCCCCGCCCCCGTTTTGTTGCAATAAACGTGCTTTTTTGCTATACTCTAATCTGTATAAGTATGGCCCGGGCGGCCAAACAAAAACAGCGGAGGGAATGCCCGTGAAAGTAATGTGGATCCTGGATTTTCTGTCCCCCGCCTTTGCCCGGCGGCTGGGCCTTTCGGCGCAGGCCAGCGGAAGCTGGGCCGGCAGCCTGCAGGCGGCGCTGCCCGCCGGGGCCATGGACCTGACGATATGCTGCTTTTCCCCTGCCCTCACCGCGCCCTGCCGTGAGGAGATCGACGGCACCCGCTACATCGGCCTGCCCGCTGCCGACCGGGCGGCGCTGGCCGAGACGCTGGCGGCCCAGCAGCCGGACCTCATCCAACTGTTCGGCACCGAGAACGACCACGCCCCCTGGGTACTGGAACTGTTCGACCCGGAGAAGGTGCTGGTGTACATCCAGGGCCTGGCCGGGCCTTGCGGCGAGCACATGGCCGACGGCCTGCCGCCCCGTTTTCTGCGCCGCCAGCCGCTGAAAGAGGCGCTGGCAAAGCGCACCGGCGGTCTGACCGTGCGGGGCCACTGCCAGCGTTTTCTGGACCGGGGCGTGCGGGAGCGTGCGGTGCTTGCCAAAGCGCGGCACATTCTGGGCCGCACCGACTGGGACAAGGCCTACTGCGCCCGCTATGCCCCCGGCGCCGAATACCATCATCTGCCGGAAATTATGCGCTCCGAGTTCTACGCCGGCGGCTGGCAGCGGCAAAATGCCCAGCCCCACCGCCTGTTCGTGAGCCAGGGCAACGTGCCCCTGAAGGGGCTGCACCGGGCCATCGAAGCGCTGCCCGCGCTGGCGCAGCGCTGGCCGGACGTCCAGCTCTATGTGGCGGGCTGGCCCCCGCCGGACAAAGGCCCCCTGTTGCGGCCCTTTATTCACTGGCTGGCGGAGTACCCCGGTTATCTGGACGGCCTTGCCCGCCGGCTGAAGGTCAGCGACCGCATCCACTACACCGGCGTTTTGAGCGCCGAGGGAATGCGCCAGCAGTTTTTGCTGGCGGAGACCTATCTGCTGTGCTCCAGCGTTGAAAACAGCCCCAACTCCCTGGGCGAAGCCATGCTCACCGGGGTGCCCTGCGCCGCCGCGGCGGTGGGAGGCGTGCCCAGCATGATGAGCGAAAAAGAAGGCGAGCTGTTCGACCCCGACGCCCCCGGCGCGCTGGCCGATGCGGTGGCCGCCCTCTGGGCCGACCCGGCCAAGGCGGAGGAAAAGGCCGCCGCCGCCCGCACCCGGGCGCTGGCCGTCCATGACCCGAAGGCCGTGGCCGACGCCCTGCTGGAACTTTACCGCCGCCTTTGCCCCGGCGGCTGATTCAACGAAAAGGAAGTGGACCCCATGGCCCCGTTGGTGACCGTTGTCATCACCACCTACAATCAGGAACACTACATCCGTCAGGCCATCGACAGCGTGCTGGACCAGAAAACGGATTTTGACTTTGAAATTTATATCACCGAGGACTGCGGCACCGACGGCACCCGCGCCATTCTTCAGGAGTATGCCGCCAAATACCCCGGGCGCATCCGGCTGAACCTGCGGGACAAAAACGTGGGCATCAGCCGCAACTGGTACGAGGGGCTTTGCGCCGCAAAGGGCGAGTTCGTCTGCACGCTGGAAGGGGACGACTGGTGGCGGGACGAATCAAAGCTGCAAAAGCAGGCGGATTTCCTCCGCGCCCACCCGGAGTATCTGGCGGTGAGCCACACCCTGCTGCTCACCGACGACACCGGCCGCACCTGGGGCACCCTGCCCGACGATAAGCGCATCCTGAACGCCGACGCCACCATGTCCCTTTTCCTGCGTGGGGTCACCTACTCCTGCACCGCCTGCATGGTGCGCAACATCTTCCGCACCCCCGACCCCGCCCGGGAGGCCTATGTCACCGCCAACCGCAGCATCGCGGATTTCGCGTTGTGCATGCTGTATCTGGACGGCGGGCGGGTGTTCGTGATGGACGAGGCCATGAGCGCCTACCGGGTGTCCGGCGGCGACGCGGCCCACCAGAACTACAACACCCGGGCCAGCGCCGTGAAGAAATACGCCGATTTCCTGGACGTGGTGCTGGCCAGCAAAGCCTACTTCGGCAGCCGCTATCCCTTCACCCGCTGCCTTCTGGCGGGCACCTTCTACCCCCTCATCGACCGGGTCAAATACGGCGGCCTCGGCCCCTTCCTGAAAGAGATGGGCCGCCTGCCCGCCGCCGCGAAGCTGGCCCTGCCCTTCTATTTCGCCGGCCGGTGCTGCGGCCTTGTGTGGAACAAATTTTTCGGCAAAAAGGAGGCCCGGTCATGAGCGAAGTGCTGCTGAGCGTCATCGTGCCGGTGTACAACGCCGCCGCCACGCTGGAACACTGCGCGGCCAGCGTTCTCGGCCAGGCCCCCGCGGCCACCGAGCTGATTTTGGTGGACGACGGCTCCGCCGATTCCTCCCCCGCCCTGTGCGATGAATTGGCGGCAAAGGACGCCCGCGTGCGGGTCATCCACCAGAAAAACGGTGGGGCCTCCGCCGCCCGCAACGCCGGCCTTGCCGCCGCCACCGGGCGCTACGTCCAGTTCGTGGACGCGGACGACTGGGTGAACCCCGGGCTGTACGACGCGGCCCTGCCGCCGTTGGAAGCGGGGGCGGACGTCTGCTTTTTCGGGGTGGACACCCTTTTGGGCGAGGTGAACGAGACGCTGCCCGCCGGGCGGATGGACTCGCTGGCACAGCTTGCCGGGAACTTCGCCTACTATCTGGTGGACACCGGCCTGTTCGCCGCGCTCTACAACAAGATTTTCCGCCGCGCCGCCCTTGACGGCGTGCGTTTTGACGAGGCGCTGAAGGTCAACGAGGATCTGCTCTTCTGCCTTTCAGCGCTGGAACACTGCGGCCCGGCCTACTTTATCCCCGCGGCCTATTACGTTTGCGACAACCGGGCGGAGGGCAGCCTCTCCCGCCGGCTGCGCACCGATCTGCTGGACGCGGAGGAGTACACCCGCCCGGCGGTGGCGGCTTTTCTGGCCCGTTTCGGCGCGTCGGAAGAGGAGACCCGCCAGGTGCTTTTGAAGCGCCAGGGAGGCGTTGCCGCCGCCCAATGCGCCATGCTGCTGGGGCGCAAGGGGACGCTGCCCTTCGGCCAGTGCCGCCGCCTGTTCGCCCGTCTGCTGGCGCCCGCCCACTGCCGCGACGCGGTGGCTGACTGGGTGCAGCGCTGCTACACCGGCCCCGCCCGCCTTGTCTACGGGGTGTGCGTGCGGCTGCGCCTTGCCGGGGCGCTGGCCCTTGTGCGTACTTTACGCGCCGGGAGCTGAATTTCTTCAAGGAGGCTTATTTTACAACATGCCCGCTGTCATCAGCTGCGTGATGCCCGTCCACAACGCCGAAAAATATCTTTCGGCGGCGGTGGAGAGCGTTCTGGCGCAGAACTACCCCTATTTTGAATTGATCTTGGTGGACGACGGCTCCACCGACGGCTCTTCCGCCCTTTGCGGCGAATTTTCCCTCAAGGACGACCGGGTGAAGCTGCTGAGCCAGCCCAACCGGGGCGCCGCTGCCGCCCGCAACGCCGGCCTTGCCGCCGCCACCGGGCGCTACCTCACCTTCGTGGACGCGGACGATATTCTGAAACCCGGCGCCTTTTCTGCCATTGCCCGGTCCGCCGCCTCCTCCCCCGACCTTGTCAGCTACGGCTTTGAGTGGCGGGAGGGTGAAAAGAGCACCCCGGCGGTCTACCCCGCTTTCCAGTGCGGCCTTGAGGGCTTCTGGGAGCACTTTGTGGGCTACTACCAGGCGAACCAGTTCTTCTCGCTGTGCAACAAGGCCTACAAACTGGAGGCGGTGCGCCAGGCGGGACTTTCCTTTGACGAGGGCCTGCGCACCGGAGAGGACATCGCCTTCAACTTCGCCTTCTGGCCCCACATCGGCCAGATGGTGCATCTGGGGGAGAGTTTTTACGAATACTGGGTGCATCCTTCCACCCTGACCCACGCCGCCACGCTGGACAATCTGGTCACCAGCCAGCGGGTGCTGGATCAGATGGAGGCCTTTGTCACCGCCGCCGGCCGCCCGGAGCTGGCCACGCCCCTCATCGACAGCCAGCGCCCCCACGACGCGGTGAGTTTTTACACCCTGCTTTTGGACCGCACCAAGGCCTACCCGCTGGAAAAGCGGAAGGCGGCGCTGACGGCCCTGTTTGAAAATGAGGTCTGGTACCCCGCGCTGCTCAAAGGGCTCGCGGGCATCCCCGGCCTTTACGGCACCTATCTCCGCCTTGCGGCCCGCCGCAAAAGCCCTGCCCTTGCCTGCCTGCCCCTGCGGCTGCGGGGCGCGAAATAACCCGTTTCAGGAGGCGTTTTCATGCCCACCATCAGCATCATCACCACCGTCTACGACGCGAAAGACTACCTGCCCGTCACCGTGAAGAGCATCCTCGCCCAGACCTTCACCGACTTTGAGCTCATTCTGGTGGAGGACGGAAGCCCCAACGGCTGCGGCGAGCTGTGCGACGAACTGGCAAAGACCGACGGGCGCATCCGCGTTGTCCACAAGCCCAACGGCGGCCCTGCCAGCGCCGCCAACGCGGGTCTGGACGCGGCGACGGGCCGCTACATCAGCTATGTGGACTCCGACGATCTGCTGGAGCCGGACTTTCTGGAGACCCTCTACAACATGGTGCAGGAGAGCGGCTGCCCGCTGGCGGCCTGCGGCGCGGAGTGCATCGACGAGGAGGGCAACCGCCTGGGCCGTGGCGTGACCGCGGCCGAGGACCTGCTGGGCGAAGGGGACGCGCTGAACCAGTTCTACGACGTTCTGCGGGACGGCGGCATGTACTGCATGGTCACCTGGAACAAGCTCTACGACGCCCGGCTTTTCGAGGGCGTGCGCCACGACGAGACCATGTTCTTCGGCGACGACGCCAACATCATGGACAAAATTTACGACGGCCGGCGCATCGTGGCCACCAACAAACCGCTGTACCTCTACCGGGTGCGCACCGGCAACATGACCAGCGCCGCTTTCTCGGTGAAAAAGCTGGACGATTTGCGTCTGTACGGCTCCTGGGTGGACTTCTTCGCCAAAAGAGGCGACCGGGCGGACCTGTACCGCCGGGCGGTGGCCCGCTACTGGCAGGTGTTCTATCTCTTCTACGTCCACGCCCGCAAGGCCGGGCCCCTCTCGCCGGAGCTGAAGGCGGGCTTTGCAAAGCACAAGAAAAAGCTGAACGGGCTGCTTTCCGCCATTCTGAACTGCCCCTATGTGCCCGCCGGGGAAAAGCTGCGGGCGGTGCTGTTCGTTTTAAGCCCCGAAGGCTGCTACCGGCTGGCGGCGGCCCGAGGCGCGCTGCACAAGGAGAAGGAGGCGGGCGAATGAGCGAAGCAAAGCGCCCGGCCATCAGCGTCATCGTGCCGGTCTATAAGGTAGAGGACTGCCTGCCCGCCTGCGCCGAGAGCCTGCTGAGCCAAACCTTCACCGACTTTGAGCTGATTTTTGTGGACGACGGCAGCCCCGACGGCTGCGGCGCCCTCTGCGACGGCTATGCCGCCCGGGACAGCCGGGTGAAGGTCATCCACCGGCAGAACGGCGGCCTTTCCGCCGCCCGCAATTCCGGGCTGGACATTGCCCAGGGCGAAGCCATCGCCTTTGTGGACTCCGACGATCTGGTGGCGGCGGACTATCTGGAAAAGCTGCACGCCGCTCTGGAAGAGTCCGGCGCGGACATGGCCCTCTGCGCCGTGGAAGACGTGGACGAGGCGGGCGCGCCGCTGAAGGAGCGGGTGCTCACCGTGCCGGAAGAGGCGGGAGTGTTCGGCGGCCGGGAGCTGCTGGCCAAATTCTTCGGCCCCGCCTCCACCTGCTACACCGTGGCCTGGAACAAACTCTACCGCCGGGAATTGTGGCAAGACCTGCGCTACCCCGAAGGGCGCATCCACGAGGACGACGCGGTGGCCCACCTGCTGTTCTGGCAGGCGGAAAAGGTCGTTTGCATTTCCGACGTGCTCTATTTCTACCGGCTGCGCCAGGGCAGCATCTGCCGCACCGGGCTGCGCCCCTCCGCCTTTGACGGAGTGGACGCGGCGGCGGCCCGCTGCCGCTTTTTCACCGCCCACGACCGCCCCGATCTGGCGGCGCTGGCCCTGCCGGGAGCCTGGCGGCGGTATCTGGCCCTCTGCGCCCAGTGCGAGGAGACCACCCTCACCTGGCCGCTGGCCGCCCGCTGGCAGGAGGCCCAGGCCCAGATGGCCACCCTGCTACCCCTTTTGAACGCCTGCCCCGGCCTTTCCGTCCGGGAGAAATTGAGCTGCCGCCGGTGGGCCAGACGGGCGCTGCCCCTGCCCCCCAAAAACGGCAAGATGCGGGTGGCGCTGCTGCTGCCCCCCGGCCTGCCGGTGCCCGCCGTGAAAGGCGGCGCGGTGGAGACCCTGGCGGAGCATCTGGCCCGCCAGAACGCCTGGTTCAAAGAGATGGAACTGGCGGTGCTCTGCCAGTGGGACGAGACGGCCGCCAGCGAGTCCGCCTGCTTTGCGGACACATTGTTTTATTATCAGACGCCCCCGGTGCAGACCCTCGGCCACCGGCTGAAGGTGCGTTTTTCCGCCCTTTTGGGCAAGCCCATCCACTGGAACCGCTGGTACGCGGCGTCTCTGCCCTTTTTGAAGCGGCTGGACGCCGACTGGTACCTGGGCGAGGGCGGCGACCTCACCGGCTGGCGGCAGGCCAGCCGGGCCTTGGGCCGGGGCCGCTTTGCCGCCCACCTGCACGGAGAAACGGCGGGCAGCGCCGCTCTGGACGAAATTTACAGCCGCGCTTTGTGCATCAGCGAATTTGTGCGCGGCAAATGGCTGGAAGGCAGCGGCGAAGGATCCGAAAGCGCCGCCCTTTTGCCCAACTGCGCCGACCTTGACCTCTTCTGCCCCGAAGGGCAGGAAGGCGAAGCCGCGGCTTTGCGGGAGAAGTTCGGTTTTAGCCCCACGGATTTCGTGGTGCTGTTCTGCGGGCGTACCTGCCCGGAAAAGGGCGTGCATCAGCTGCTGGCGGCGATGGCGGGCATCCCCGACGCCAGTGTGAAGCTGCTGGTGGCGGGCAGCCCCTTCTTCGGGGCGCAGGAGCGCTCAGACTACGCCGACGGGCTGCAGAAACAGGCCGAGGCGCTGGGCCAGCGGGTGAAGTTCGCCGGCTTTGTGCCGAACCCCCAGCTGCCCGCCTATTACCGCATGGCAAACACCGCCTGTTTCCCCGCCCTGTGGCAGGAGCCGGCGGGTATCACCGCCATCGAGGCCATGGCCTGCGGCTGCCCGGTCATCGCCACCGATTCCGGCGGCCTGCCGGAGTATCTGGCGGGCAGCGGAGCGGTCATCCTGCCCCGGAGCGAAAGGTTTGAAAACGAGCGGCTCGTGCCCGTGCCGGACGCGCCGCCGCTGGAAAAGACCATCGCAGAAGCCATTCTGGCCCTGAAAGCCGACCCCGCCCGGGCCGCCGCCATGGCGAAAGCCGGCCGCGAAGCCGCCGGGCGCTACGCCCCCGCAAGCTATTACCGCACCCTTCTGGCCGCGCTGAAGGGTTGGAAAAACCGTTGAGGAGTGAGACGTCATGGCCCCGAAAGTGACCATTGTGATCCCCGTCTACAAAGTTGAACAGTATCTGCCCGCCTGCATCGAGAGTGTGCGGGCCCAGACCTTCACCGACTGGGAATGCATCCTGGTGGACGACGGCAGCCCCGATGGCTGCGGCGCCATCTGCGACGAGGCCGCCCGCCAGGACGAGCGGTTCCGGGTGGTGCACCGGGAGAATGGGGGTCTGAGCCGGGCGCGGAACTCAGGCATGGAGGTGGCCCGGGGCGAGTATTATGTTTTCCTTGATTCAGATGATGCCATCCATCCCCGGTTGCTGGAACTTGTGCTGAAGGAGCAGGCCCACCGCCCGAATTCTCTGATCACCTGGACCTTCACCGAGAACCAGTCGGACTGGGCAAATCTTGTTATTCCCGACGTCATTCCCGCCACTGTCTATGGCCAAAGAGATCTTTTGCGCTATTTTGCCAACCGCACACTGTTCAACTCCGCCACCAATAAGCTGTATCCTCGTGAGACCATTCTGCAACATAATCTCTGGTTTGATCCCAGCGCAGGATACGTTGAAGACTACGTTTTTTTTACTGCGTTTTGGAAAGTCCTTTTTGCGTCCAGCTCTGACAAAAACATTTGTCAGCTCAATCTTCCGCTGTATTACTACAATCGAAGCAACACCGACAGCATTACCCACACCACCGGCGCGTCCTACACACGGGATTTTTCAAGTTATTGCACGCAGCAGCTGGAACTTTATGCGCAAGCAAGAGACATTTTCGGTTCCTTTGAGAACTACCCGCCCAAGGACGTTCTCACTGTGTCGAACGCCGCATTGAACAGCATCGCCTACGGGCTTTGCAATCTTCCCCATCCTCACCGGGAGATCGTTGCTTTATGGCGTGTTCCGGAATTGACCGATATCCTTCGGTGGCATCGTCGCTACCATGTACATAATGTCTACTTGCTTTTTCTGCAGCTCCGCTGGGCGGGTGGCGTAAAATGGTGGTTTCGGATGCACGAAATGCGCCCCGATTTGTATTCTCTGGTCTACTGCCTGGGTTACCGAAAGATTTTACGTTCCTGACTGACCGCCTTCAAGATTTCAGAAAGGAAGGATTTCCTTGCTTACAAAAGTCAGTATCATCGTGCCGGTGTATAACTGCGAAAAATTTCTGCCCGCCTGCATTGAGAGCATCGCGGCGCAGACCTGCCCGGACTTTGAATGCATTTTAGTGGACGACGGATCGTCAGACGGCTCAGGAGCCGTCTGCGACGGGATATCCCGTCGGGACCCGCGGTTCCGGACGATCCACAAACCCAACGGAGGCGTGTGCAGTGCCCGCAACGCGGGTCTTGATGCGGCCAGGGGTGAATTCGTTCTCTTCTGCGACCAGGATGACCGCATCCATCCCGAGACCATCGCCACCGCCCTCGCCCACCATGAGCGCGCGCCGGAGGATCTGGTCATGTGGCTGTACACCAGAGATCCGGGCGAATTTTCCGCGCCGCTGCCCGAGGGTGAAACGCTTTTTTCTCAAAAGCAGTTCGGTACCCTTTACTGCACCTTCATGCTTCCGCCGGTGTGGAACAAACTGTTCGAGCGCAATGTTCTGGAAGGCCCCGCTCCCCTGCGGTTTGACACCTCGGTGCACAACGGGCACGAGGATCTTCCCTTTGTGTACGATTACCTTGCCCGGCTTGCCAAACTGCGGCCCGGTTTTGCCGTGCACCTGCTTCGCGCTCCGCTCTACTATTGGAGCGATGAAAACGACATGAGCGTCTCCAAAAAGGACGTGCATTACGAGCGGTATTTCGAGGTGGAACTTGATCTGTTCACCCGGTTCTCCCGTGACTGCACAGCGCTTTACCACTGTACGCCGCAGGACATGGCTGCGTTCTATCAGCATGCCCTTCACACTCTGGCTTACGGGCTTTTGTTTGAAAGCGGCGTCAGAGGGCGCAAACTGCTTCATATGCCCGGGGTCGCCGAGCTGCTGGACGGATTGAAAGCGGGGCGCTCTTTCAGCCCCTTTTATCTGCCCTTTCGATGGCACAGCCCCGCCCTTGCCCGCTTCCTCATCCGGGCCGAGCAGGAGGGGCGGCGTTCCTACGAGAGAGCCTATTGGCTTTTCTACTACCTGCTTGGCGGAAACTGGTGCCGGTGACCTTTTTCAGGGCCGCGCGCCGTCCGCCGCACCGCCGCAAAGGAGTGTTTTATGGTTCCTTTCGTCAGCATCATCGTTCCCGTATACAACGCCGGGAAGTATCTGCACCGCTGTCTGGACAGCATCGCCGCCCAGTCTTTTCCGGATTTTGAGTGCATCCTGATCGACGACGGCTCCACCGACGACAGTGCCGCCATCTGCGATGAATACGCCGCAAAAGACGGCCGCTTCCGGGCGATCCATCAGACCAACGCCGGCGCTTCCGCCGCCCGCAACACCGGGCTGGACGCCGCCCGCGCGCCCTGGCTGCTGTTTGTGGATTCCGATGACGCCATTGCCCCCTGCACCCTTGAACTGGTCCGGGAGGTGCAGCAGAAAAACCCGCAGGATCTCGTCTTCTTTTCCGCGGCGTTTACCTTTGAGTCCCTCGCTAAAACGCCGGATTGCAGCGCCCTCCGCACCTACCCCGTCCGGGACATCGGCCGATTCTGTGCGGACGCGCCTTTCCCCACCCCATGGGGCAAGCTGCTGCGCCGGGATCTGGTGGAGCGGGCGCAGCTGCGGTTTGACACATCGCTGCGCTGTTATGAGGACCGGCCCTTCATGAACGAATACCTGCGCCTCTTCGTATCCGATGCTCCCGGCGGGCAGCTGCTGTTCATCACGCTCCCGCTGTATTATTACGAAGTCGGCAACATGGCCAGCTTGAGCAAGAACACCAACAATCAGCTCCAGCCGGCTCACTACCAGATGTTCGACCGTTTTCTCCAGGACTGCCTGCATTTGTATCACGCACAGCCCGCGCAACTGCAGCTGCCCGTGATGGAATACCTGAACACCGTTTTGTACGGCCTTTTCTGCACGCCGCCGGCGCAGCGAAAAAAAAGCGCGGCTCTTTTTTACCAGAGCCCGGAATACGCCCGGCTGATGGCCTTTTTCAAGGAAAACCGCCTGTTTGAATGCCGGTATCTTCCGCTGCGGCTCCGCTGGACCTGGCTGGCCATGGCGCTGGACCAGAACCGCCTGACCGAGCGGCGGTGGTTTTACTGGAAGTTCCACTGGCTGTGCATGCACACGCTGTATCTGCGCTGGAAGCCCCTTCAACAGTGAGCGCAAACGCCGCAAAGGGTTTTCTTGTGCCGTGCTTTATGGTATATTATAGGTTGCACCTGTTTTTCCCGCCTCTCTTTCCGGCAAGAAAAGGAGATGATTTCTCTGCCCGCAGTGAGCATCATAATCCCTGTCTTTCGGGCCGAGCGCTTCCTTGCGCGGTGCCTCCGCAGCGTGGCGGCGCAGACCTTCACCGACTGGGAATGCCTTCTGATCGACGACGGAAGCCCCGATCAGAGCGTCCGTATCTGCCGGGAATTCGCGGCGGGTGACGACCGGTTCATCCTCTTTCAGCAGGAGAATCAGGGCCCGGGCGCAGCGCGCAACGCCGGGCTGCGCATTGCGCGGGGCGAATTTGTTCTTTTTCTGGACAGCGACGACCTCTGGCCGCCGTATTTCCTGCAGACGGTGCTGGGGGTCCAGGCCGAACATCCCAACGGGCTGATCGTGTGGTCCTATACCAACGATCCGGCGCGCTTTTCTCCCGCTGCCCCCGAGATCACACCGTCCTTTTTCCCGAAAGATCAGATCGGCCAGCTGCTTGTGGACGGATACCTTTATTATGTATGGAACAAACTGTTCCGGCTGGACCTGATCCGCTCGGCGGGCCTTGCCTTCAAAACGGACCTGCACTACGGCGAGGACCTCACATTCTGCATGGAATACATCCAGCAGTGGTCGCTGCTGCCGGCCCATGAGGAGGCCGTGTTCTGCCCCACGGCTCTGTATTATTACGAGACGGGGAACGAGGCGAGCATCACGTCTTTGTACAAGCCCTGCTATTGCGAGGACGAGATCCGCCTGGTCGGCCGTCTGCTGCGCTGGTTCACCGAGGACTTTCCCCTGCAGGGGCCCCCGCGGGACGCGCTTTTCATTCAGATGCTGCAAACCGTTGCCGGCGGGCTTTCGGTGGATCTTGCGCAGCCGGACGGGTACGCTCTTGCGCGCCGCCATCTGGCCTGCCCCACCGTTCAGGAACTGCTCCGGCAGGCCGCATCCCTTGATTGCTATACGCCGTTTCTCTTTCCCATGCGCCGCGGCTGGGTCCGGTTCAGCGGGCTGCTGGGGCGCTGGAAACTGGCGGATTCCCGCTGGTATCACCGGGTCTATTGGGCCGGCTATCGTCTGAACGCTCTGCGCACAGGGCGAAAAAGCCGCGTCATTCTGTAAATACAAAAAGCGATCTTCATCTTAAGGAGGTTTTCCCTTGGAGCAAAATCAACAGCAGTGGACCACCGTCATCAAACCCCGCACCGGATGGTTCGACATCGACTTCAAGGAACTGTGGCAGTACCGTGATCTGGTGACCATGTTCGTCAAGCGCAGTTTCACTACCATGTATAAGCAGACCATTCTGGGCCCCGCCTGGATCCTCATCAACCCCCTCATCACCACCGTCATTTTCACGGTGGTGTTCGGCGGCATCGCCGGTCTGGCGGAGGAAGGCGTGCCCAGCTTCCTGTTCTACATGGCGGGCAACGCCATCTGGTCTTTCTTCTCCGCCTGCATCTCCGGCACCGCCAACACCTTCGTGTCCAACGCGGGCCTGTTCGGCAAGGTGTACTTCCCCCGCCTGACCATGCCCGTTTCTCAGGTGCTCATCTCGCTGGTGAACCTGGGCATCCAGATGCTGATGTTCTTCATCTTCTGGGTCTGGTTCTACTTCTTCGGCCAGGAATACGGCACCGTGCAGATGAACCTGTGGGTGCTGGCTCTGCCCGTTGTGCTGCTGCTGGTAACGATCCTGGGCCTGGGCGTGGGCATCATCGTCTCAAGCCTCACCACCAAATACCGCGACCTGGCCATCGTTGTTGGCTTCGGCGTGCAGCTGTGGATGTACGCCACGCCCGTGGTCTACTCCATGAACGAGCTGACGGCCAACAGCCCCCGCCTTGCAACGCTCATCCGCCTGAATCCCATGACCGAGCCGGTGCTGGTGTTCCGCTATGCCCTCCTGGGCTGCGGCCAGATCAGCCCGGGCTGGCTGATCTACAGCGCCGTTTTCAGCCTTGTGATGCTGGCTATCGGCGTGGTGCTGTTCAGCCGGGTGGAAAAGACCTTTATGGACACTGTGTGACGCGGGAGGTACAAGAACAATGACAATGCAGACGAATACCGAACGCGAACCGGTAATCCAGATCACCGGGCTGAAAAAACAGTACCGCCTGGGCCAGATCGGCGGCGGCACCCTCACCGCCGACCTGCAGAGCTGGTGGGCCCGGGTGCGGGGCAAAGAGGACCCCAACCTGCCCATCGGCACCGACACCCGCCTGTTCGGCCAGACCTTCATGGCGCTGAACGGCGTGGATCTGACGGTGTATAAGGGCGAGGCCCTGGGCATCATCGGCCGCAACGGCGCGGGCAAGTCCACCCTTTTGAAGCTGCTCAGCCGCATCACCGCCCCCACCGAGGGCGAGATCAAGTTCAAGGGCCGCATCGCCAGCATGCTGGAGGTGGGCACCGGCTTCAACGGCGAGATGACCGGCCGGGAAAACATTTACATGAACGGCTCCATTCTGGGCATGACCAAGGCCGAAGTGGACGCAAAGCTGGACCAGATCATCGAATTCTCCGAGTGCGGCGAGTTCATCGACACGCCGGTGAAGCGCTACTCCAGCGGCATGTTCGTGAAGCTGGCCTTCGCGGTGGCCGCCCATCTGGACTCCGAGATCATGGTGATGGACGAAGTTCTGGCCGTGGGCGACATGAAGTTCCAGCAGAAGTGCCTGGGCAAGATGAGCGACGTGGCCGGCCAGGAGGGCCGCACGGTGCTCTACGTCAGTCACAACATGAGCACCATCCGCCAGCTGTGCACCCGCTGCATCGTGCTGGACAAGGGCCGCGTCATCTTTGACGGCAACGTGGAGGACGCCATCGCCATCTACATGGAGACCACCGACGTGAACGTGGTCCACTACGACCTGACCAACACCGGCCGCATGACCTCCAGCGCGGGCAAGCGCCTGCGGGTGGAGACGCTGGACTTTGTGGACAAGGAGAGCAGCGTGTTTGCCGCGGGCGAGCCGCTGCGGGTGCGCATCCGCTGGCGGGCGAATCAGAAGTTCGACGCGGTGAACATGAAGCTGAACATCCATTACCGGGATTCCAGCCCCGTGGGCATCACCCACCCCGTCACGCTGGGCGCTGCCGAGCCGGGCGTGCTCTACGAGACCACCTTCACCTTCGACACTTCCATCCTCAGCGAGGGCCAGTATTTCTTCTATCTGGACGTGTTCGAGCGGGAACTGGCGGGCGCCATCTGTCTGGACAAGCCCAACCAGGAATTCGCCTTTGAGATCACTAACACCGACCGCACCCTGCCCGAGTGGGCCGCCGGCTGGGGCCACATCCATTTCCCGCCGGTGAAGGTAGTGGCCATGGAGGAAGCGGCCGAATGAAGCCGGATCTGTATATCTGCCACACCCCCTATCAGGTGCTGGTGGAAGTGTGCCGGGCCTTTCGTGCTCCCTGCCCGCCCGAGATGGTGCTGAGCGCCTGCGTGCCCAGGGCCGATGTGCTGGCCCGGCGGCTTGAGGCCACCGGCCTGTTCGCCGGTGTGCGCATCTTTGACGAAGAACGATGCGGAAACGCCTTTCAGAACGGCTTTTTGCGCACCCTGCTCTTCCAGCGGCTGGCCGGGCGGCGAAATGTGGAGAAATACTACGGTTTTTCTCTGGACGGCGCGAAGTACCGGGATATTTATATCCACAACGACTGGAGCGTGCTGGGCCGGTATCTGCAGGACAAAGGGCTGCCCTACATCCTCTGCGAGGATACCTTTGCCAGCACCTGCGCGGACGGCGGCCATCAGCTGATCGTGCAGCAGCGGGCGCTGCCCCGTTTTGCCCTGCGCCGGGCCTTCGGCTACGGCTACCTCTACTGGGGCGACTGGAAAAAGGTGAAGTCCATCGAGGCCGAGAGCCTCACGGGCGCCACTGTGCCTTTTCCCAAAGAGCGGTTGACCGAGTGCAGCCACAAAGCGGCCTTCGCCGCCCTCACCCGGGAGCAAAAGGCGCTGCTGTGCGGCCTGTTCCTCACCGCGCCCCTGCCGGCAGACTGCGCCGGGGCGGTGCTGCTCCTGACGCGGGATTTCGTCAGCGAGCATCTTACGGACGAAACCACCCAGCGGCGGATGTACAAAGCTGTGGCGGAACAATACTGCGCCGGCGGGCCGCTGTTCGTCAAGGCTCATCCCCGGGACACCTCGGACTACGCCGCGCTGTTCCCCGACGCGGTTGTGCTGGACCGGACGATGCCCAGCGAGGTGCTGAATTTCGCCCTGCCCTTCCGCTTTGCGCGGGCTGTCACGGTGGAATCCACCGTTCTGAAGGCCTTTGAGGCCGCCGATGAAAAGGTCTCCCTCACTCTGGACGAGGCGCTGGCCTTGCCCGGAGTTTAAAGTTTGTGCCCCTTTATGAAAGAACAGAGGGCCCCGATTCGTTTTGATACCGGGGCGGAAAAGAGGTTTTTTCCATGAAAATTCTCGGCGTTATCCCCGCCCGCTATCAGTCCAGCCGTCTGCCGGGCAAACCTCTGGCGGACATTCTGGGCAAGCCCATGGTGTGGTGGGTCTACCAGGCGGCGAAACAAAGTCCCCTGCTGGACGATCTGGTGGTGGCCACCGACGACGAGCGCATCCTGGCGGTGTGCAACGAGTACGGCATGAACGCGGTGATGACCCGCGCCGACCACGACACTCCCACCGCCCGCATCCAGGAGGTGAGCTGCCTCATCGAGGCCGACCTCTACCTTCAGATCATGGGCGACGAACCCCTCATCGACCCGAAGGCTTTTGAGCTCATCCTGCCGAAAGAATTACCCGCCGACCCTTACTATGTGGCGGGCGTGACCAACCGCATGGAGCATCCTGCGGACGTGATCGACTTCTCCAACCAGAAGGTAGTGTGCAACGCGAAGCGGGAGATCCTGCTCATCAGCCGCAGCCCCATCCCCTACCCCAAGGGAACGGCGGACTTTGAGTACGAGAAGATCACCGGCATCCAGCTGTTCAGCAAAAAGGCGCTGGATTTCTACGCCGCCACCCCGAAGAGCGCTCTGGAAAAGGCCGAGGAAAACGACCTGATGCGCTTCATCGAGAACGGCCACACCGTGCATGCGGTGCTCTCCCCCTACAAGACCGTATCGGTGGACACGCCCAAAGACGTGGACATCGTGTGTGATATCCTCCGCCGGCGGGAAAGCCGCTGACCGCGCCTCCGGCTTTTGCGGGCCGGGGCGCATATTTGACTTTTTGGCGCTTTGCGGCGCGCCCGGAGCCTCCTTTGGGAGGCAGAAAGGGAAAATTTTATGCCTAACATCCGTTTGCTCGACTGCACCCTGCGGGACGGGGGCTATGTGAACGACTGGAAATTCGGCTTTGAGAACATCCGCGACATCGTGTCCAGCCTTGTAAACGCCGGCACCGACATCGTTGAGGTGGGCTTTCTGCGCAATCTTGAGCCGGATATGGAGCAGAGCCGCTGGAACACGGTGGCCGAGCTGAAAAAGGTGCTGCCCGCCGACCGGAAAAACACCATGTTCTCCGGTATGGCGCTGCACAATTTCTACGACATCGACAAGCTGGAGCCCTGGGACGGCACCGGCATCGACCTCATCCGGGTGACCTTCCACGACTACGACATCGACGCCGGCCTCGAGTTCTGCCGCAAGGCTCAGGACAAGGGCTATAAGATCAGCTGCAACCCCATCAACATCATGGGCTACTCCGACGCGGGCGTTCTGTGGCTGTGCGAGCAGGTGAACAAGCTGCATCCCTTCGCTTTCTCCATCGTGGACACCTTCGGCAGCATGCAGATGCAGGACCTGGAGCGCATCGTGCGTCTGGTGGACAACAACCTGGCCAAGGACATCGCCCTGGGCCTGCACCTCCACGAGAATCTGGCCCAGAGCTTCAGCCTGGCCCAGCGTTTTCTGGACATGCACCTGGTGGGCCGCGACGTCACGGTAGACGCCAGCCTTCTGGGCATGGGCCGCACCCCGGGCAACCTGTGCATCGAGCTGATCGCCGACTATCTGAACCAGAATTTCGGCAAGAATTACGACATCGACCGCATGCTGGACGCCATCCAGCAGCACATCCTGCCCATTAAGGAAAAGAGCCCCTGGGGCTACTCTCCGGCCTATTTCCTGTCGGCCAAATACAATCTTCACCGCAACTACGCCGAGCATTTCCTGGACAAGGGCGATTTGTCCAACCGGGACATCAACCATCTGCTCAGCCGCATCGTTCCGGAGAAAAAGACCGCCTTTGACGCGGCCTACGCCGACGAATTGTACGCCGCTTACAAAGACAACCGCATCGACGACTCCGCCGACCGCGCTCGGCTGGCCGAAGCGCTGGCCGGCCGCAAGGTGCTGTGCCTTGCCCCCGGCGGCACCCTGAACACCCACCGCAAAGAGGTGGAGGAGTTCATCGGCCGTGAAAAGCCGGTGGTCATCGCGGCGAACTTTGTGCCGGAGGACCTCAAGGCGGACTACGCCTTCTTCTCCAGCGGCAAGCGCTTTGACCCGCTGGCGGCCCTGCCCTGCCCGGTGCTCTGCACCTCCAATCTGGAGGGCGAGGCGGACTACCGGCTGGACTACAACAGCCTGGCCGGCGCCTTCACCATGGGCGCCAACAGCCTCATCATGCTGCTGCGGCTGCTGGAGCAGCTGGGCGTGAAGGAAGTGGCTCTGGCGGGCGCGGACGGCTATGAGCCGGGCAGCGAGAACTACTGCGACCCCCGCATGAAGAACCACACACCCCGCGGCGCGGACTACAACCGGGCCATGACCGCGGCCATCGGCGGCTGCGGCCTCGAGGTGACCTTTGTCACCCCCAGCCACTACCGGAAAGGATAAACCATGGACGACATTCGACTGCTGGTGCTGGACGTGGACGGCACCCTCACCGACGGCGGGCTGTACCTGGACTCCACCGGTAACGAGACCAAGAAGTTCTCGGTGAAGGACGGCGCAGGCCTGGCCCTTGCCCGGGCGGCGGGCATCAAAGTGATGATCCTCACCGGCCGCGAGAGTGTGCCGGTGCGCCGCCGCGCCGAGGAGCTGCACCTGGACTGGTGCGTGCAGAACTGCAAGGACAAAGCCGCCTATCTGGCCGCTTTTCTGAAAGAGGAGCGCTACACCCGGCAGCAGGTGGCCTACGCCGGCGACGACTGGAACGACCTGGCCGCCATGGAACTGGCGGGCTTTGTGGCCTGCCCCGCCGACGCGGAGGAAATGGTGCGCCGCCGGGCAGATTATGTCAGCCCCCGCAAGGGGGGCGAGGGCGCAGTGCGGGACGCTGTGGTCCACATTTTGCGCCATCAGGGCCGGTTTGAGGCTCTGGTGGAGCAGGTATACGGCGCCAAGGGCTGAACGCCCGCCCCACAAAAAAGCCGGGAGGCAACGGAATGCAGAAAGTTCTGAAATTTTGCAAGGATCACAAACGGGTGCTCACCGGCGTTCTGCTGGCCTTTTTTCTCTTTGCGGTGTTCGCCGCCGTCTGGCTGACCCACATCCGGGGCCAGGGCGAAAAGAGCAGCAGCTGGGCCATCAACGACCAGTTCCACAGCTTCGTTACCATCGAAGAGCGCATGGAACAGCGCTTTTCCTGCGACCGGGACCTGCTGGCGGTAAGCCTTGTGCTGGCCGCTGAGGACGAGGACACGCCCCCCGAAGGGGAACTGGAGCTCATCCTTTCCGACAGCGTCACCGGCGAGGAGCTGGCCCGCTCCACCGGCGACATGCGCTACATCTACAACGGCTGGGAAGCCTACTACACCACCCTGGGGCTGGACCGCTTTGTGGAGAATCCCGGCGAAGTGGTGGAGTACACCCTGACCCTCATTCCCCACTACACCGGCGAGGGCCGGCTGTGCGTGGGCTACGAGGAGGGTGGTATGCCCGCCGGCGTGTCCCTGACGGTGGACGGCGAGGAAGTGGACGGCACCGTTGCCCTGCTGGGCACCCAGGCCCGGGTGGGCGGCTTTCTGACCAAGTTCTACTGGGTGTTTGCCGCGGGCTGCATTGCCGCGGCGGCGCTGCTCTACTGGCTCTACAGCCGGGGCGCCGCGCTGCACCGCATGGTGTTCTGCGCCGTGCTGCTGCTGGGCTTTATCTTCAACGTGCTGCTACCGCCCTACGCCGCGCCGGACGAAAAGTACCACATCAACCAGAGCTTCACTCTGGCCAGCACCATCTATAACCCCGACCTTCCGGTGGCCCAGAGCCACATCCGCGACACCCTGCGCCGCCCGTCGGACCAGGACGTGCTGCTTCAGGTGGACCAGACCACCGTTTTCACCTGGCAGCACATCGTCAAGGTGCTGGGCCGGGCCAACACCGACCCCACCGGCGACACCCAGGATTTCCCCGAGTATCAGGTGGACAGCAGCTACACCCTTTACTGGATCAGCGGCCTGGCCGTGCTGGTGGGCTTCTGGCTGCATCTGAGCTTTGCCGCCACCCTGTTTCTGGGCCGGCTGGCGAATCTACTCTTCTTTGCTTTCCTCTCTGCCTGGGCGGTCAAGCGCACGCCGGTGGCAAAACCGGTGTTCGCCGTGGCGGCAATGCTGCCCATGACGCTGCATCTGGCGGCCTCCTACAGCCGGGACTCCAACCTTCTGGCACTGTGCTTCTTCTTCGCCGCGCTGCTGCTGGATCTGGCCTTCGGCCCCCGGGAGCGCATCGGTTGGAAACAGCTGGTGCTGCCCGTCCTGCTGGCGGTCATCATCGCCCCCAGCAAGGTGGTCTACCTGCCGCTGGCGGCGCTCATCCTGCTCATTCCCCGGGTGCGTCTGGGCCGGTTCTCCCTCTGGATCAAGGGCGGTTTCCTGGCGCTGTGCGTCGCGGCCTTCCTGATGAACTCCGGCGCGGCCTATCTGCTCGCCGGCTTCACCCACTCCGGCGGCGACGCGGCCGCCGGCGCGGTGAGCAGCGTCGTTCAGGAGCAAACCGCTCCCGAGGAAACTGCCCCGGAGGCCCCGGCGCAAGAGATGTCCTCTCCCTCTGGCGCCGACAGCATGTCCACCGAGGCGGACATGATCTGCTACACCCTGCCCTACATCCTCTCCCACCCGCTGGACACCTTTGAGCTGTGCGTGCGCTCGGTGGTGGAGCAGGGCGATCATTATCTGAGCACCATCGTGGGCGGCACCCTGGGCTATTTCGGGCTGGACAAGCCTTTGGACCTGGCCTGGGGCTGGGTCATCCTGCTCTACTGCCTGCTGGGCTTGGCCTGGCTGTGCCCCGACGAGGGGGCCGTGCCCCCGTACGCCCGCTGGGGCGCGCTGCTCATTGCCCTGTGCTGCTGCGGGCTGGCAGTGCTGGGCTGCATCTCCTGGACGCCCACCTACTACGAGACCATCTACGGCTTCCAGGGCCGTTATTTCCTGCCGGTGTTGCCGCTGCTTTTGCTGGTGCAGCCGAAAGCGCTGCGCCTTGCCGGCGACTGCCGCCGGGGCATCGTTTTTGCGGCGGTGCTGGCGGACATCGGCGTGCTGTTGAACGTTTTCCTTGCCGTGGTGGCACGATAAAACCGATTCGAGGACTTTTTTATGGTTGATTTCAAAGCCGTTCCGGTCATCATTCCCAGCCTGGAGCCGGACGAGCGTCTGCCCGGGCTGCTGGCGGATATGAAAGAAGCCGGCATCGAGAACATCGTGCTGGTGGACGATGGCAGCGGGCCGGAATACACCCCTGTTTTTGAGCAGGCACAGCGGCAGTTCGGCTGCACCGTGCTGCGCCATGCGGTGAATCTGGGCAAAGGGCGGGCACTCAAGACCGCCTTCAACCACTGCCTGAACACCTGGCCGGACGCGCCGGGCGCCATCACCGCCGACTCCGACGGGCAGCACTCCGCCGCGGACATCCTCCGCTTCATGGAGGAGATGACCGCCCACCCGGACAGCCTGCTGCTGGGCTGCCGCGATTTTGACGACCCGGGCGTGCCCTTCAACAGCCGCTGGGGCAACAAGATCACCTGCTTCATGTTCAAGGCGCTGTGCGGCGTGTCGGTGAACGACACCCAGACCGGCCTGCGGGGCGTGCCCACCGCCTTCATGCGGCGGCTGATGCGCGTGCCCGGGGAGCGGTTCGAGTTCGAGAGCAACATGCTCATCGAAACAAGGGACCGGGTGGCCATCCGGGAACTGCCCATCCAGACCATCTACGACTCCAAAGAGAACCACACCTCCCACTTCCATCCCCTGCGGGATTCGGCGCGTATCTACGCCATTTTCGGGCGGTTCCTCTTTGCCAGCGTGTCGGCCAGCGTGCTGGATCTGGCGCTGTTCAGCCTCTTTTTGCTGCTGATGGGGCTGCTTATCCCCTCTGCCAACGGCATCGGGCGCATCCTGGTGGTGTTTGTCTGCACCGCTCTGGCGCGGCTGCTCTCCGCCAGCTACAACTACTACATCAACCACCGGGTGGTGTTCCACAGCCAAGCCGACCACCGGCGGGCAGCCACCCGTTATTTCCTGCTGGCCGTGGCCCAGATGCTGGTCAGCGCCGGGCTGGTGAGCCTGTTCACCTCCCTGCTGTGCCCTCCGGGCGGCTGGGAGATCCTCATTAAGGCGCTGGTGGATATGGTCCTGTTTTTCCTCAGCTTTCAGATCCAGCGGGAATTCGTCTACAAGAAAAAGGCCTGACGGCCCAAAAGGAGGCGGGCGGCGGTGACCATCTGCTTTTTCTCGGCCCAGTACCTGCCCACCGTGGGCGGGGTGGAGCGTTACACCTACAATCTGGCCCGCCGCGTCATCGCCGCGGGCCACAAGGCGTTGGTGGTCACCAGCGCCCTGCCCGGCCTGCCCGACCATGAGACCGACGCCGAGGGCATCGAGATCATCCGGCTGCCGGTGTGGCCGCTGATGGGCGGGCGCTTTCCCGTGCTGCGCCCCGGGCGGGACTTTGCCCGGCTGGAAAAGCTGCTCTGGGATCGCAAAATCGACTTCTGCCTCATCAACACCCGGTTCTACGTCAGCAGCCTCTACGCCGCCCGCGAGGCGGCAAAGCGGCACATCCCGGCCATTGTGGTGGACCACTCCACCGGCCACCTGCCCATGAACAGCGCCCTTCTGAACACGGCGGGCGCGGCTTACGAGCATTTCGCCGCGGCGGTGCTCAAAGCTTACCACATGCGGTTTTACGGCGTGAGCCGGGCGGTCTGCCGCTGGCTGGAGCACTTCGGCATCAAGGCCGAGGGCCAGCTGTACAACGCGGTGGACCCCGCCGAGGTGCGCGCTCTGGCCCAAGCCCCCGACGCCATCGACTGGCGCAAAGAGCTGGGCCTTGCCCCCGACGCGCCGCTGGCGGCCTTTGTGGGGCGCATCATCCCCGAAAAGGGCGTGGCGGAACTGATTGAAGCCTTCACCGCGGCGGCCGTGCCCGGCGCGGCGCTGGCAGTGGCGGGCGACGGTCCGCTGCTGGCCACTTTGCGGAAAGACTGCCCGCCGGGGGTATATCTGCTGGGGGCGGTGGCCTACCCGAAGGCCATGCAGCTGCTGGCCCAGAGCCAGGTCTACTGCCTGCCCACCTACTACGCCGAGGGATTCCCCACCACCTTTTTGGAGGCGGCGGCCTGCGGCTGCCCCATCGTGACCACCCGCACCGGCGGCAGCGATGAGCTGCTGGCCGACGAGACCTACGGCATCCAGCTGGATTCGGCGGACGCCGACCCTCTGGCAGCGGCGCTGGGGCGGGCACTCACCGACGAGGACTGGCGGCGCACCGCCGCAGCCAAGACCGCCGCGCGGCTGGAAGAGCATTTCACCTGGGACGCGGTGTGCGACCGGCTTCTGAAGCTGACCGCCGCCCAAAACTGACAGAAAGCGAACGGGAAAGTATGGCAAAATTATTGATCGTGATCCCCGCATACAACGAAGAGGCCAGCATCGTGCAGGTGGTGGAAGACCTCATCGAGCACTATCCCCAGTACGATTACGTGATCGTGAACGACGGCAGCCGCGACCACACCGCCGCCCTGTGCCGCCGGAACGACTTCCATCTGATCGACCTGCCGGTGAATCTGGGCCTGGCAGGGGCGTTTCAGACCGGCCTGCGCTACGCCGCCGAGAATGGCTACGACTGCGCGCTGCAGTTCGACGCCGACGGCCAGCACCTTCCCCGCTACATCGCCCCCATGCTGGAACTGCTGGAGGGCGGAGCGGACATCGTCATCGGCAGCCGTTTCGTCACGGTGAAAAAGCCCAAGAGCCTGCGGATGGCGGGCAGCTACCTCATCAGCTGGGCCATCCGGCTGACCACCGGCAAAGCCATCTGCGACCCCACCAGCGGCATGCGGATGTTCAACCGCAAGATGCTGGAGGAATTCGCCTCGAACCTGAACTACGCCCCCGAACCGGACACCATTAGCTACCTTATCAAAAACGGCGCCGTGGTGAAGGAGTTGCAGGTGGAGATGGGCGAGCGCACCGCCGGCACCAGTTACCTGAACTTTGCCCGCTCGGTGGAATACATGATCAAGATGGGCCTTTCCATCCTGCTCATCCAGTGGTTCCGCAAGCGGGACACTCTCACCCCCTACACCGAAAGGAGCCTGTGACATGCTGGACTATCCCCTCTCCCTGCGGCTGCTGCTGGTTCTGGGCAGCCTGCTCACGGTGGTGTTTGTGCTGGGCCGCATCCGCCGGGCCAAGATCCAGATCGAGGACAGCATCTTCTGGTTCGTCTTTTCCGGGCTGCTACTACTGTTGAGCATCTTCCCGGAACTGGCTTACTGGACGGCAAGCACGCTGGGCGTGCAGGCCCCCATCAACGTGGTGTATCTTGCCATCATCTTTTTGCTCATCCTCAAGGTGTTCTTCATGAGCCTGCGCATCAGCCAGATGGACTCCAAGATGAAAATCCTGGCCCAGAAGGTGGCTTTGAACGAGGAAAAGATCGAGCGCACCCACCAGGACCGCTGAGGCCTATTTGTCAAACAGGCCGGGCTGTGGTATAATAAATAGAAAATATCCTGCGGCGTTTTTGCGGCGCCGCGTTACGACGGAAACGGAGGGTCCACAAAATCATGGCATTCACCCCGAAACTTACCTACAAGGGCCGCCCGCTGGTGCGCTGCGGCAACGAAATTTATTACGGAAGCCTGTCTGACCCCTATGTGGTGTTCATGCAGGTGCTCACCACCAAAGAGGAGAACGGCATCACCGTGGCCGACAAGCTGCACGTGATTTTGATGAGCACCGACTCCACCAAGCCCCTGCCCGAGCGGGTGGTGAAGCAGAGCTCCAAGACCGGCCTGTACACCGCGCTGGAAGTGGGCGGCATGTGGCTGGAGCGGGCGCTGAAGGAAGCCCCCGCTGCTAAACAGTAAAACCGCATCAAAAAGGCCCCGGACCGAATGGTCCGGGGCCTTTTTCCTCTTTGCTCAATAGCGCACTTCGCCGTCGTGGGCCAACAGGTTGACGCTTTCCACGCCGGGCAGCGCCGCACAGGCGCTCACCAGCTGCGCCCCGTCGCCGGTGCGCAGTTCCAAAATCAAGTCCAGCCCGTGGGCGCTCACATTGCGGCTCTTCACCCGCGCGCCCTTTGCGTAGTGGTTCAGCAGCTCGTTCAGCGCCGGGTCGATGCCCGTGTCGGTGCTGTTCACCACCAGCAGATAGGGCGGTTTTGCCGCCGGCACCAGATCCAGCAGGAAAATCAGCGCCGTGACCGCCAAACTCACCACCACCGCGATCTCGAACAGGCGCGCGCCGCAGATGATGCCCACGCCGATGCTCCAGAACAGATAGAGCAGGTCCATGGGATCCTTCACCGCGTTGCGGAAACGCACGATGGACAGCGCGCCCACCATGCCCAGGCTGATGACGATGCTGCTCTGCATCGCCAGCACGATGCCGGCGGTGACGATGGGCATCAGCGCCAGAGTCTTGTTGAAGTCCCGGTTGTAGAAGGCGCTGCGGCTGGCCAACCGGTAGATGGCGTAGATGTACAGCGCCATCACCCCGGTGATGCCCAGGCACACCACGATGGCCGCGGTGCCGATGTCGCTCTGGGCAAAGCCCTCCAGAACGCTTTTTTTGATCACGTCGCTAAAACTCATATTCCCTGGCCCTTTCCGCCAGCGGCCCGGGCAGGGCCAGCCGGCTCAAGTAATATTTTGAGAACGCGGTCTGCCGGAGCCTCCCCAGCTCCAGCGCCTGCGCCACATAGTCCGGCAGAAATTCGTCGAACTTGACCTCCAGAACATGCACCCCCGGCGGCAGGATGGGCGTGAGGGGCACGCGGGGCTCCAGAAACGCCCCCAGACTGTTGGAAGCGCCGATGTTGCGGTCAAAGGTGATGCGCACGTTTCCCGAGCGGTTCACAAAGGCGGTGCGCTCGTATTCCACAATCACCCGGGGCGCCATGCCTCTGGATGCCATGGCAACGCTCAGCAGGTTTTGGGGCGCCGGCGTCTCGGCACCGATGGCCGGACGCCGGCCGGCCATGATGCCCCGGCATTCCCCGTCGGTCACAAAACAGCTGGATTTGTGGGTCTTGCCGTGAAGTTTTTCCTTGATCTCCAGCCGGATGCGGGAAGGATCGGCGTTGTAAAGGCGCAGACGGTATTTTTTCCGGTCGTCCACGCCGGCCTCGTTTTCCCGCAGGCAGCTGTTGCTCATATCGTCAAAATACAGGCTGCGGATGGCGTAGGCGCTGCCCTTTTGGTGGCTGTCCGAAGGCAGCAGCGCTTTCAGCCTCGCACCCAGCACCACCAGGTCGGCGTCGGTGACCAGATATTTCCACTCATTTCTGTAGTACATCGAACCCCTCCCGGTCGGCGGGGGTGAAGTCCGCCAGATACTCGTCCAGAAAGTCAAGACGGCTCTCCATGAACGTCAGAGTCTCTTCCAGCGTCAGCGACCGATGCTCCGAAAGGCCCTGGTAGGCATCGGTCTCGCCCCACAGACCGTAGTCCCGGGACCAGGCGCCGCTGGCGGTGAGCACTTCTGTCTCGGCCCGGAACATCTCCTCCAGATGATCCAGGCGGAACACTGTCTGCCGCAGCTCTTTCCACCGCTCGGCCACCATCTGCCGGGTGCGTTCGGGGTCGGCGGCATAGAGCGCGTCCAGCTCCAGATCCGGCAGGGCAAGGGCGGCAAGGTCCCGCTGCAGGTAACTGTCAAAGGCATCGCCGAAGGAGTAGTTCATGTCCCAGGGCAGCCGGTAGAAGCGGCCGTCCTCGGCGCGCCAGATCAGATACTGGTTCTGGATGAGGTTGTCCACCCCGCAGATGAACTGTTTGAACAGCGCCATGTCGATGAGGTTGTCCACGTCTGCCGTGGCTTCAATGGTCTGCCAGTCGGCACCCTCGGTGTGCAGGGTGTTCACATAGCTGCGCAGCGGCTCCCAGAGCCCTTCTGCGCCGATGTTGGGCCAGACGATCTCCACCCGGTTCAGCCACTCGGTGGTCTGTTCTTCCTCCAACTGGTCGATGGTGGCATCGTCGATCCTGCTGGCCTGGCGCCACTTGTACATCACGTCCTGAGCGGAGAGCTCCATGCTCTTGCGGCTCACCGACCGGCACAGCCCGTAGACGCCCAGATATGTATCGTCCAGATACAGCTCCACATATTCCATCTCGGCGCCGGCCGGGTCGTGGGGCGAAACGGCCGCCAGTTCGTTCCACAGGTCGGTGGCCACTTTATCCCGGACGCGGGTGCAGTCGGTGGAGAAGTTCACCAGCACCCAGCCGTTCTCCTCACCCAGGCCCAGCAGGTCCAGGTTTTCGTCCTGCAATTTTTCGTCCAGAAGATTCAGCCGGTAGGATTTCTTTTTGGCAAAAAGGCTGGCGTTCCCCCGCCAGTGCCACTCGGCGCCGCTGGACTGGATCTGCACCCGGGTGTTGCCCTCGGGCCAGAAGAGGGTCATGGAGCCGTAGTTGTAGGCCAGCGGCAGGTTGGCCATGGTCTGCCCCACCACTGCCGGGTCCAGCTGGATGGGCTCGCTGGTCTCGGTGTGGAGCACCAGCACCGGCAGGCCGGACAGATAGACCTCCAGCCGGCACCAGCGCTTTCCGTCGCTCACATAAACGCTCAGCCGCCGGCCCTCGGCCATGGTTTCCTGCCAGCCGTCCGCCCATTGGTCCGCAGGCAGATACACGCTGCCCCAGGTGGATGAAAGGCGTCCGGTGGCCTCGCCGTCCAGCGGCTGGGACAAACAGTAGGCCCGCTGCTGGGTGTCGTAGGGCAGCACCTGGCCGTTCCAGTGGAGCACACAGCCGTCGGAAGAAACTTCGGGCAGGGCGGTGATGGCGGCAAGCTCCTCGCTGTCCACCAGTTTTGCGCCCAGCAGGCTGACGGACGCCTGGTAACCCCGCACGGCGGCAATCACAGCCAGCGCCGCAACGCACGCCACAAGGATCAGCGCCCGCAGTATCCTTTTCAAGCTCCTTCGCCCCATTTCCCGCAAAACCGGCATTTTTCTCAAATCCGCGGATTATTTTATCACATGTGCATACAGGTGTAAAGCCGCCCGCTCAGGCCTCCGCCACCGCTACCAAGTACTTGAAGATCTGCAGCTTGTTCTCTTCGTAGAGGCCCATTTCCTCGTAGAGGTTTTTGTAATAGGCGAACAGGCTGGCTTTCACCGACAGGATCTTGAAGGTGTTGCGCAGCGTCACCTGGGTGGAGACAAGGCTCTGGGGGTTTTTCACATAGTAATACACCGGTTCGTCCAGCGCGTAGAAACGGGCGGCGTAGCGGATGTATTCCAGGTTGAACAGCAGGTCCTCACTCCAGCACAGTTCCTCGCTGCACTGGATGTCGTGGCTCTGCACCATGTCCCGCCGGTAGAGTTTGTTCCACATCACGCCGTAGTAGAAGCTGGCGGGTTCCTTCATCAGCCCCTTGGCGAAGGCATGCTTATCGTAGAAGCCCTTGTCCAGAAAACCGAACTGCTGGATGGTCTGGTAGCTGTCCTCCTCTTTGGCGAAAAGGGGTTTTGTCTTTTCCACCCGGTAATAGGGGGCGATGACCAGGTCGGTCTGGTTGGCCTCGGCGGCCTCCACCAGCAGGCGGGTGGCGTCGGGGGCAAGGTAGTCGTCGCTGTCGGCAAACTGGAGATACTTGCCCTTTGCCATGTCCATGGCAAGGTTGCGTGTGGCCGACACGCCGCTGTTGGCCTTGTCGATGAGCAGGATGCGTTTGTCCACCCGGGCGTACATCTCGCAGACGTGCAGGCTCACATCCTTGGAGCCGTCGTTGACGATAATGATCTCCAGGTTCTGATAGGTCTGCCGCCGGATGCTCTCGATGCAACGGGCGATGTGTTCGCCGGCGTTGTAGACCGGCACGATCACGCTTACCAGGGGCTGTTCCACAAAAGACTCCTCCTTCTCACAAAACAGGCGTCAGTTCGTTTCTTCCTCCGGCCCCAGCAGGGCTGCGGCCGCCATCAGCAGCAAAAATGGAGTAAAGTTGAATGCGTAGCGGGCTTTTGTCTCCCACAGGCTCAGAAACAGGATGAGGCCGGTGACGCTCACCCCCGTCAGGGTCAGCAGCCCGGGGACGGGACGCCGGGCCCGGCGCACCGCGCACACCAGCACCAGCAGCTGCATCATGTACAGATAGGCCTGGCAGTAATACACCATCGGCATATAGCCCGGCTGGCCCTCCAGAATGAACTTGTGGGTCCAGTTGGCCCGCTGGGGGGTGGCCAGGAACTCCTCGGCGTTGTAAAGGCCGTCGCCCCAGGTGATGGCTGCCTTGCGGGTGACGAACTCCGCCAGTTCCAGCGGGGTATAGGAAGCGTAGTTGGCCGCGATGCGCGCGTTCAGAAGCTCCTTGCGCTCGGCGATGGTGTCCACCGTCATGGCGGCCTCGTAGTCCGCCTGAGAGTAGTTGCCGTCGTCGTGGCTGCCGTAGCAGAACCACAACTGGATGGGCAGGGTCAGGGCCTCCTCTTCGGCCCAGTCGATGAGCCAGGCCCGCTGCCAGAGACGGTAGCCGCCGGCCAGCAGGCCAAAAGCCGCCAGCATCGCGCCGCAGGCCGCCAGCGCCCGCCGGGGCTTTGTCTGCAGGAAGAACTGGATGACCAACGCCACAGCCATCACCGCCACGCTGCCCTTGACCGCGTAGCCCACGAAGGCCGCCGCCCCGGCGCCCGCCGCGAAGAGCAACCGCCAGCGGGGCCGCGTCTCGCGCCTCCAGGCGTCAAAGGCCAGCAGCGCCAACAGGCCGAAAGGCATGGAGAGGGTGTCGGAATAAAAACAGGGGCTGTAGAGCCAGAAAGGCGCGAAGGCCGCGCAAAGCAGGAACACCAGCGCCACCGCACCGTTGGTTTTGAACACCCGCCGGGCCAGCAGGCAGCACAGGGCCACCGAGGCCAGCAGCGCCAGCACGTTCAGCGCAATGCCCGGGGCCACCCCCATGAGGGAAGAGTCCGGCACAAAACCGAACAGCCCCGCCAGCCAGTACCAGCCGCCCAGCACCAGCGCCAGGCCCAGATTGTTGTTGCAGATGATGTAGTAGCCGCTCCACACCCCGAAGCGTCCGTCGTCCAGCAGGTCTGTGAGGCTGCGCAGTACCACCTCCTGGTCCATGATGGGCACCTCCGCCAGCAGCCAGGCCATAGCCGAGAAGGCGGCGGCATAGAGGGCAAAGACGGTAAAAAAGAGGATGCGCCAGCGCTTTGGCGAAAGGCTGTTCAGCCGGGGCAGCACCCATTTGGAGAGGGCCCACACCCCCGCCGCCAGCGCCGCGCCCACCGCCAGAGCCGCCGGGCCGTTGTGCTGCCAGCGCACCACGCTGTTCAGAAGGATCCAGCCCCGGACGAGGCAGAAGCCCGCCCAAAACAGCCGGTCCAGTGTTTTCTGCACTGCGCATCGCCCCCTTTCCGTATTTTATGTATTATAAAGTATTATAGCATACCCACCGGCAAAGAAAAAGCCAGCCGCCGGTTTTCCGGCGGCTGGCTGGATGGAAGATTCTGGGTCAGGACACCTGCAACAGGCCCTCGGAACCGTCGTCGCAGAACAGCTCCTCCCGGGGCACGAAGTAGATAAACTCGCTGCCGCTGTAGGTCAGCACACCCCGCTGGCCGGGGAACAGCTGCCGGGCCAGATGCTCCGGCACGGTGAGGGCGATCTCCTGCCCGCGGGCCACAAAGGTCACAGGCACCCGGTCCGCACCGGCAGCCGCCACCCGCTTCACCGTGGCCATCAGGCTGATCTCGCCTTTCGAGGGGCGGCGGAATCTGCGCCCCCACACCGCGATCAGACAAAGTGCCGCAAGGGCCATCACCAGGCCCGGAATGATCCACATCCACCGCATTGTACACCCCTCCTTGGGTCAAATCATTATGTATGTTGAGAACCAGTGGTTCTGTCCGCTTGTATCTATTAGACGTTTGACCTGCCCGTTTTATTTCACAATTTTATGAAAT